>DASZLH010000033.1:0-7272 GCA_035552495.1 Kapaibacterium sp. (SeqCode)
GAAATTATGAAGAATGCAAAACTTCAATCGTCGGAAGCATTGACAAAAATGTTCGCGGCTCGCCGCGAAGAAGCGCCGCTGCTTTCAACTCCCGAAATCGAGAAGCTACTCGCCAGGCGTGCCATGCTGCCTAAACCATCACGAAACATTCTCAGGAGAAGCATCATGACACTCACAGGACTAACCGGAATTGGGGCCATCATCTATTTCGCGTTGTTTAATGGACCTAATCCATCCAATACGAATCATATATCCTACAGGAAATATGAGACCAACGAGTCCCATCTGACAATACCGAAAACTTCCACAGCACGCGCAGAAAGCACCGCCCATCAACAAACTATAAAGCAAGCTCGCAAAAATGACGAGCGTGGACCCTGGAGCGCTGGCAACGACCTGTACTATGCCGATCTCTCGCGGGAGCAGTTGAAGTGGTTGGGGATTGTGGTGCAAGGCGATAGCGTGTTCAACTACTCTCAAGTCTCTAAAAACCAAATTGTGCTTACTGCCCACTCTGTCAGAGAAGTGGATCAAGTACCACAAGGCGTTCATGTTCCTGGATTTTATCCAGTGCTTACGACTTTCTCGAATGGACATGGCGCCTTTTATCGTATTGAAAAAGGTCTAAGCAGTGAATGGGGAATGACCGATCATGACGATAGCTCTGAAGAAATAGCGGAGAAGCCCATTCGCGAATGGCTCGCAAAACCGGGTATACCTGGGCTATACGCTTATCGGTTGATGGAAACAACATGTGTCGTGTCAGATGCTAATAATCCTCATGGAGTTGAAACTGATACTGTGCATATACAAATCGGCAAAAACTTGCCGCACCCGATATTAAAACCATTGACGGCAGCAAGCTTAAGAAACATGCCTGATTCTGTGAAGAATGCATTGATTCAACTTGCTCACTTCTACGAGGGGAGTAACGTACCGATGCCTTCGATTGAGTGGCCCAAAAATCTTACAATCAAAGTGGATACTGTTACTGCAAGCGACCTGATCGAGAAATTGGACCGCGAGCAGAATAGCCAATTTAAGCAGCACCTTGAGTCCATCTTTGCCCACATCAATGAACTCATCCCCGTCATCGTCCGCATGACACCTGGAACCGGCGAGCCTTCAAAAGAGGATTTTATCTTCTGGTACGAGCCGAGTGAAGAGCTATTCAACGCTCTCCCGGCGGCGCAGGCGGCAGTTTTCCGGGCGCGACTTTCACAACACCCACAATGCCTCTCCATGCCGAATGATGTTCTGACGAGTGCGGAGATTACCTATTGCGTAGCAGAACCGCGGGAGGTCCAAGTGACGGTTCAGGATTTGACAGGCAAGCTCCTTATGATCATGTCCCAATTAGCGACGGCAGGAGATAATGTATTGCAATTTACCACTGAAACACTCCCTTCTGGAATGTATATCGTCACTGTTCTGGACGGCACTGAACGCTCACGCAGATTGTGGGTCGAGAATGCACATCCGAAAAATTACAGAGATGTTAAGTTTAGAGAGGATGCTCCGCATGCGCCAGATCAAACGTTGTTTATGAATGGCGATACCCACGAATCCACAATTGAAAAAGAGATCGCCGAGCCACATCCGGGGCTGCTTAGCATTCCGAGTTTGGAACTCGATGCTCCGGGACTTGCCAAAATTGGAGTCGAATGTAATAATGAGCTTGCAGGATATTATAGAATTGGAGCAAGCTCCAAGGCAGTCAACTATATGGGATTTCTAAGAAATGGACACGGTGTTAAATTCAATACATTCGATAGAGATTCGATCAAGAATATAACTGCTCCTTCCTTTAGACCAATCTTTGTAACGGATGACGACGGCCGAGGTCTTCAATCTCCAAGCGGGGATTCAGTTGAGCAAGTCACGGCCTTCAAAGAGATTGATCAGCTTATTCCCATCCTCCTTCGGGCAGATAATACATCTGATTCAGTTGGTGGCAAGGACCTCATCTTCTGGTATAAACCGACGCCGGAATTTCTGGCGGCGCTGCCGGACTCGGCGCGGCAGGCTGCAATGGCAATGACTTCCGGGACAATCGGAAACGGTAACGGCGGCAGCAGGGCTTCGCTCGAGATGGAGCATGGCGTAATTCAAAATGCTATCGCATATCCGAATCCTTCGAGGGGCATAGTCAACGTTCGCGTGACACTGGGCGAACCGCGAATGCTTACGCTGACCATCCGCAATCTTCTCGGTCAGGAAGCGGAATCGTCGGTCCAGGTAAATGCAGAAGGATCGATCGTGCAAAAAATGGATTTCTCGAAACTCCAGGACGGAATCTACCTGCTCGATATTACCTCCGATGCTGGCGAACGCTGGGTCCAGCGCATTGTTATCGTGCATTGAGGTTTTGCGTTAAGCGGATATTTATATAATTAAAAAGGCAGTCCGATTTTCGCGGACTGCCTTTACATTTTTCTTCCACAGGACTGGTTATCGCCAGTGACCCGGAATGAAAATATATTCGCCACTACGCTCCACATAATGTGGGGCCACCCAAGTCATGCTGGCTTGCGGAGGCGCGGCATAATGGCCCGGTATCCAATCGTAGCTGTTCGTCACAGCATTGAATTGGTAGAAACCAGGTTGCCAGACCTCACCGGAGACTGCCGGCGGCATGGTCTCGATCTGCAATCGCGGCGGAGCGATTCGAATATGCAGATGCTGCGAATACGCAGGCGCCGAAAGCGCAAGAAGCGCGCAGAAGGCTAGTGTTTTCATTAATTTACGCATACCTATACCTCATATTTTTATGATTGCTATTTATCCATAGCTTGACGGATCAAGCTTTAAATAATAATAGAAAATTGGTTCTGAGAATCCAATCTGAAAATATAGCAATATCAATTGCAATGACCCTGCCACTCAACGTAAAAGAAAATGGTTAGTAGATCGTGAATTGTAGATCATATCTGTTCTTATCACTCTAATTTATTAGTAAATGTCTCCGATCGAACGCCGAATTATTGAACTTTCCGACAAACATTTTCCAGAAATGGTCCGCCTTCGTCGGACGATTCACGAGCATCCCGAATTAGCATTCGAAGAGATAAAAACTAGCGCCTTAGTCGGAGATACTCTGGAAAAGATTGGTCTCGATGTAAAGCGTGGCGTTGCGAAGACTGGTGTAATAGGAACGTTACGTGGCAAGGAGAATGGAAAAACAGTTGCCCTTCGAAGCGACATGGACGCTCTTCCTATTCCGGAAGCAACAGGGCTTCCATTCGCTTCGAAAAATCCGGGAAGAATGCATGCTTGCGGGCATGATTCGCATACGGCAATTGGTCTGGGAGCTGCAATGATCCTTTCAGAATTACGAGACGAGCTTCATGGCGAAGTACGATTTCTGTTTCAACCAAGCGAAGAAAAAATTCCAGGCGGTGCTCCGTATATGATCGAAGAAGGAGCGCTCGAGGGTGTGTCGGAAATCTTTGGACTCCATGTGCTTTCCCAGGCCGATGCGGGGACGGTTGGATTCTGTCCCGGCGAGATGATGGCGAGCGCGGACGAACTGTATATTACGATTCGAGGGAAATCCGGACATGGTGCCCGGCCGCACCATGCGATCGATCCTGTCGTGGTTACGGCGGAAGTTATTTTGGGACTTCAGACGCTTATCTCACGCAATCTCGACCCGTTCGCACATGGTGTGATCTCGATTTGTAGTGTGCATGGCGGCTTCGCACCCAATATTATTCCGAATGAGATTAAACTTATGGGGACTTTACGTTCAATGTCGAGGGAGTGGCGCGATTTTGCTCATAAACGTATTCACGAGATTGTGAACGGGATATGTTTTTCTGCGCGCGCAGAGGCGGAGATCAATATTGCGCTTGGTTATCCCGTGCTCGTCAACGATGAAGCCGAGACAAATTTTGCTGAATCGTGCGCGAAGGAGTTATTTGGACCCGATCGCGTTTTTCGCGCAGAGCGCCTTATGGGCGCCGAAGATTTTGCCTACTATCTCGAAAAAGTCCCGGGTACATTTTACCGATTGGGAATTCGAAATGAAGCCGAAGGCATTACCGCCGATATTCACAACGATCATTTCACCATCGACGAATCCGCAATGAAAGCTGGTGCAGCTATGCAGGCGTATCTTGCTTTACGCGCATTGGCGCGATAATGTCATCTGGTTCTTCAACCTTCATGGGCAGCTCGTTGTTGCCAACCAACCATACTATAAACGGTTCGATGTTTTCGCGATTGCTTTCTCGTCCGATATATCTTGCCGCGCTTACATCGCTTGCGGCATGTATCGTTTATCAGTTCACACTTGCGCCGAGCGTCGATTGGATCGATGCTGGGGAGCTGGCGACCGATTGCTACACGCTTGGGATTTGTCATCCCACGGGCTATCCATTATTTACAATAGTTGGATGGATTTTTTCGCATTTACCGATCGCAAGTTCCGTAATCGTTCGACTCAATATCATGGCGTCATTCTTTACGGCGCTCGGAGCCGGCGCACTCGTCCTGTTGGCGTCGGAGCTATTTCAGCATTGGATGCCGGAGCGAAGTCCTAAGATACAGGTCAGAGGGCAAAGGGTGAAAGGTAAAAATTCGGTAGTAAAAAATAAAGACGTAAAGAGCAAAGAAAAAAATGAAAAGAAGGAAGTAATTGTAGAGAGTCCATTACCCCCTACCCGTTACCCTTTACTCATTACTGCATTAGCTGCGCTTGTAAGCGGCATTGCTGCGGCATTCAGCGCGACCTGGTGGGACCAATCGACGAGCATAGAAGTCTATCCCATCCATTTGTTTATGGTGCCGCTCGTACTCTTCTATTTTCTACGAATGCTCCGCAATGAAGAAGGCGACCGACCTCGTAAAGATGGCCGTCTGTTCGCGCTTTTGCTGGGACTGAGCTTCGCAAACCACATGACGACGATCCTGCTCGCGCCTGCAACCATGTATATATTTTTTGCCCAATGCGGTTTCAATCGTGTGGCATGGAGGAGGCTTTCTCGACTTGCGCTTCCTTTTATTCTGGGGCTCGCACTTTATATTTATCTTCCCGTGCGGTCGGCGCAGCACCCGTTGATGGACTGGGGCCATCCCACAACGCTCGGCTCGTTTTTACGCCATATAACAGGCGGGCAATATAAGGTTTGGATGTTCACTGGTAGTGGGGTGGCCGCGAAACAGTGGGCCTATTTCTGGAGCAGAATCCCGAAGGAATTTACTATCGTTGGTGCCCTGCTTGTGCTCGTAGGTATTTATGGGATGTTTGTCGCCGGATCGGTTCGTAGAACGCACATCCTAATTTTTACGCTCTTGCTTTTCTTCGGCTGCTTGTTCTATTCGATCAAATACGACATTCACGACATCGACTCCTATTTTTTGCTCGCGTATCTTGCAATGGCGCTTTGGATTGGAGCTGGATTAATTACTATTGCCAAGATAGCCAAGGCTGCACATCCGGCGATTATTCTCGCCACGGCAGCCATTCTGCTTGGTGCGATCGAGATCGGCGCAAATTATTCGGATGTCGATGAGAGTGGTAATTATATGGTGGAGGACTATACGAAGAATATGCTGAATAATTTGCCACCCAATGCGGTCATTTTCTCGACACAATGGGATTTCTGGGTGAGTGGAGCATTTTATTATCAATTGGTCGAGGGATTGCGTCCGGACGTTCTTGTCGTCGATAAAGCCATGATGCGGGACCGTCCCTGGTATTACGCGTTACTCGAACGGCGCTCACCGGCGTTTTTCGCGAAAGCCAAACCGGAGATGGCTGTATTCCTTAATTATCTTTGGGCCTTCGATCGAGGCGATGCCGTCAATGGCGATGCTATTGCCAAAGCGTACCAACAATTTACCGAAGCACTTATCGAACGCAATCAGGACCGGGCCATTTTTATTACACAAGAGATGGTCGATGAACGCGACGATCTTTTTGCGCCGGGAATGAAGATCGTGCCCGCCGGTATTGCCTATCGGCTGCTGCCGCGCGATTCCATCATTCAATCACCGATGCCGAAGCTTCTCTGGCGCGACGCGCATTACCGCAAGCGAGATTATTATACTGACGATTCTCGGCTATTGCAAGCTACACCGCTTGCAGTCTATGCCGCGCGCCAATTACAGCTGGGAAATAAAGCATTGGGAAAGCAGTTTTTGAATGCTGCGCTTACTTTCATGCCCGATCTTTCCGCGAATCTCGATCAACTGAGCGAGCGCGACCGATCGATCGCAGATGCCACGAACGAACGATTCACACAAATACAAGCGCTGAGCAATAAACAATAAATCTGAATGAGCTTTTCCCAAAAACTTACTCCGCAGGATATTCGAATGATCGACCATAGCGGCATGGCCGACCATATTGCCGGCATGGGTAATCATATTCGCGAAGCGATTACGTTGACGAATGACGCGCTGGAACACGCGCAATTGCTCACAGGCGTTCGCTCGATTATTGTGGCTGGTATTGGGGGATCGGCGATCGGGGGAGATCTGGTGAAGTCGTATCTTACTGGAACGCTGCATCTTCCGTTCATTGTCAATCGCGGATATGAGTTGCCGCCATTTGCAGATGAAGGCTCGCTTGTTATTGCGTCGAGCTACTCTGGGAATACGGAAGAAACTCTCGCGATGTTCGAGGAAGCAGTCCACCGAAAGTTACGTGTTATTTGTATCACGACCGGCGGCAAATTGAGCGCGCGAGCAAAAGAGCTTGGACTCATTACAATTGCCCAACGTCCCGGAATGCAGCCACGAGCCGCGCTTGCATATTCGTTCGCGCCAATTCTGCTATTGCTCGATCGAATGCATTTTACGGAAGGCGAAGAGGCCAATCTTAATGCCGCATCAACGCTGCTCGATACGCTCACCGAACGATATGGCACGGGACATTTGAGTGAAAGTAACCCCGCATTTGCCTTGGCGGGTCAACTAACGCATCGCATTCCAGCCATCTATTCCGCGAATGATTACGAAGCGGTCAATCTTCGCTGGCGCGGACAATTGCAGGAAAATGCGAAGCACCTTGCGTTCGGAAGCCTGCTGCCGGAGATGAATCACAACGAAATCAATGGCTGGGCACATCCCGTCGATGTATTGCAGCATCTTTTCGTAATACTGCTTCGTGGCGCATCGGACGAGCATCCTCGCGTTGCAAAACGACTGGATGTCACGAAGGAGCTATTACAGGGGAAGCAAATTCCTATCGTCGAACTTATCGCCGAGGGCAATTCGCGTCTCGAACGGATGTTCAGCCTGATTTCACTTGCCGACTGGACGAGT
>DASZLH010000034.1:0-11750 GCA_035552495.1 Kapaibacterium sp. (SeqCode)
AATTTTTACCGCCATCGTCGTATAGTCTCGTTGCTCAGATACGCGACAAAGGGGTATTTTCATTTTGCATGTGTCCGGGTGGAATAATTGCACCGTGCGCGACGGAACAAAACGAGATTGTCACCAATGGTTGGTCGCCCAGCAAGCGGAATAATCCATTTGCGAATTCCGGGATCGTGGTGGAAATCAAAATGAAAGATCTTTCGTCGTTTGCAAGTGCGGAAGCATTGGCTGGCGTCCGTTTTCAGCAATATGTCGAGCGCGCGGCATGGAAAGCCGGTGGTGAAACGCAAACAGCACCAGCGCAACGCATGATCGACTTCATCAATAATACGCTCTCGCAGGACTTGCCAAAATGCTCGTATCAGCCAGGTATTACGAGCGTGATGCTGCGAGAAGTGCTGCCGAAGTTCATCACCACGAGATTGCAGGATGCCTTTCGAGATTTCGGAAAAAAAATGAAAGGCTATTATACCAACGAAGCCGTCCTCGTCGCTCCGGAATCGCGCACATCTTCACCCGTTCGGATTCCGCGCAATAACGACACCCTGGAACATCCACAAATTCGCGGACTCTATCCCTGTGGCGAAGGAGCCGGCTATGCCGGCGGCATCGTCTCTGCCGCGATGGACGGCGAACGAGTAGCAGAGAAAATTGTCTGAACCGGGATTTATGGGATGCATGGGATAATTGGGATTGGAATTCATCCCAAAAATCCTATGCATCCCATAAATCCCGGTTCAGACATCTATCTGTGCACGTTGCAATTTGCCGCTATAGTCAATATAGACCGACTTCCATTCGGTGTAGAAATCGAAGACAGCCCAGCCACCTTCCCGATGTCCATTGCCGGTCGCTTTTACGCCGCCGAATGGCATGTGCGCTTCCGCGCCGATCGTAGCCGAATTGATATAGGTAATGCCCGCTTCAATATCGCGGACGGCCCGCATCGCGCTATTGATATCACGCGTGTAAATGCTCGAGGAAAGTCCGTAGATAACCGAATTGTTGATCTCGATCGCTTCTTCGAGCGAGCCGCACTTCAGGACCGATAGCACCGGACCGAAAATTTCTTCGCGTGCAATCCGCATGTCCGGCGTCACGTCAGTAAAAATTGTCGGTTTATAGAACCATCCTTTTTTAAGTGTACCTTCATCGGCAATTGCTCCGCCGAGCACACACTCGGCCTTTTCTTTCGTGCCGATCTCGACATAACGCTCGATATTTTTTCGCTGTTTCTCGTTGATAATGGGACCGACATCCGTTCCCTTGTCCAGTCCCTTTCCCAACCGCAATCGCGACGTTTGTTTCACTAACTCGCGAACAAACTCGTCGTGAATTTTCTCGTGCAATATCAGCCGGGATGTTGCTGTACAACGCTGCCCCGTTGTACCGAACGCACCCCAAAGAACGCCTTCGAGCGCAAGTTCGAGATCGGCATCGTCCATCACGATCTGCGCGTTCTTGCCGCCCATTTCGAGGCAAAGATGCTTCGTCCGTTTACCGCAGCTTTGCGCTACGATCGTGCCTGTTGCCGTCGAGCCGGTAAAGCTAACTGAACGAATAGTGGGATGTTCGGTGATAGCAACTCCTACAACAGACCCGGCTCCATGCACCACATTTAGGCAGCCCATTGGGAGACCGGCTTCCATTAGGATTTCGGCGAGGATATTAGCAGTCCAAGGGGTATCTTCCGCAGGTTTGAATACGAAGGTATTGCCCGCGACGAGTCCCGGAAAAATATTCCATGAAGGAATCGCCATCGGAAAATTCCAGGGAGTAATCAATCCGCATACACCGACGGGGATGCGAAACGATAGGTTCATTTTATTGTGAAGCTCACTCGGTGTGTTAATTCCGAACAACCGCCGCCCTTCCGTTGCACAATAGAACGCCGTGTCGATTCCCTCCTGCACGTCGCCACGCGTTTCGACGAGCGGCTTGCCCATTTCTCGTGTCATAATTTCGGCGATTTCATCTTTGCGCTGAAGCATAATCTCACCTGCCCGTCGCAAAATATTACCGCGCGCCGGAGCGGGCACAAGTCGCCACTTACGAAAAGCTTCGAGCGCTGCACTTGCCGCGCGATCGACATCGTCGCTCGTCGATAACGGGAACGTGCCGAGCACTTCGTCCCAATGGGCGGGATTGCGATTTTCGAACATTTTGCCGCTCACGGACTCGCACCATTTACCGGCGATTAAATTTTGAAATTTTGTGGCCATTATCATGTATGTTTGCATGTGTGGCATCGGGAGTATACTCCCGATGCCACACTGGATTTATAAACTAAACAGATTATGCGCAGAATTAACTTCGACACCAAGTATTATAGACTGTAGCAACGGGAGTATACTCCCCGCTCTACACGTTTAGAGCCGTAATGAAATATTGTTTGATCGTTCTACTTCTTTCCATTTGTATTCCCACTATCGTTAAAGCACAGGGCGGTATTGGCAATATGCCCCGATCGGATATTGTCATGCTGCGGCAGTCCGTCCGGGATTCGCTTGCCGACGAAGTGTACGCCAAGATATTGGACCTGAAACATTATGGCGAAACGGGTCAGACCGATAGCGCCTCGCAGATTATTGCCTATAACGGCCAGCCCAATAAAGCTGAAAAATGGGCACGACCTGTTAACATTCAGGACTCTGCTGAAAAAGCTCGTGTTATCACGATTCTTAATAAAGTAAATAAATTATTTAACGACTACCCGGATGTTCATCGGGAATATTATGCTGTCTTTAAGACGAAAGATGCGCCTTCCGGGCAAATGTACTTATATCAAATCCATCACGTCAATGGCAACAAACAGCGCATGGTGAGCTGGGTATTTTATCCCATTGGGGATAAATTGCTGTTTGGCGATTTTAATTAAATCAATTTTTCATGGCAAGCATCGAATATATCCGCGAGCTCTATCGCTCGCCATTCCTGGAATTAGCCGCACAAGCGAGCGCAGTCCATCGCGCACACCACGGTTATGCGGACGTGCAGCTTTGTACGCTGCTTTCCATCAAGACGGGCGGTTGCCCAGAAGATTGTGCATACTGTCCGCAGGCGGCTCGTTACCATACGGATGTGGAAGTTCAGAAACTGCTCGATGTCGATACAGTGCTCGGTGCAGCGCGTGAAGCGCGTGATGCTGGTTCCACACGGTTCTGCATGGGTGCGGCGTGGAGAGAAGTTCGTGATAATAGCGATTTCGACCGCGTGCTCGATATGGTCCGAGGCGTAAGCGCTCTGGGAATGGAAGTCTGCACAACGCTCGGTATGATTACGCCGTCGCAAGCAGAACGATTAAAAGCAGCGGGACTTACGGCTTACAATCACAACCTCGATACGTCCGAAAGTTTTTACGGCGAGATCATTCACACACGGCAATTTCAGGATCGGCTGGATACGGTAAAGAACGTCCAGCAAGCAGGTATCTCTGTCTGCTGTGGTGGAATTATCGGAATGGGTGAAAGCGATGAAGACCGCATTCATTTTTTACATACGCTTGCAAATCTCGACCCGCAGCCCGAGAGCGTGCCGATCAACGCGCTGGTCCCGGTTGAAGGAACACCCCTTGCGGAGCAGCCACCCGTCGATCCACTCGAGTTTGTTCGCATGATCGCATGCGCGCGCATTCTAATGCCAAAGGCGCGAGTCCGGCTAAGTGCGGGAAGACTTTCGCTCTCGCAGGAAGCTCAAACACTCGCGTTCCTTGCTGGAGCAAACTCTATTTTTACTGGCGACAAATTACTCACAACCGGTAATCCTGGCTTCGATCGAGACCACGAACTCCTCGATAAGCTCGGCATCGCGACGCACCAGCCGCGTTCGACAGAGTTCCGTATTACATCCTGACGTGGCGAAGAACGCGAAACAGCCGCCCGATTTACGTAAGCGCCTCGAACGAGAACTTTCCACACTCAAGAAAGTCTCGCAATACCGATCGTTATCAACGCCAGCCCGAAACGAATCGAACAGCACCACCCATGAGCCCAAGCGTAAAGGACTGGCGCGCTCGTCTATTAAGGCCGATACCGTTATCGACTTTACTTCGAACGATTATCTCGGACTCGCGCGCAACGCACAACTACGGATTCGGCTTTCCACTTATTTTCGGCCAGGCATTTCATTATCGGCAAGCGGTTCGCGGTTGCTGCGCGGTAATTACCTAGAGCACGAGGCGCTCGAAACTCGATTTGCACAATTCGTGGGCGCGGAATCTTCTCTCATGTTCAATTCCGGATATGATGCAAACATTGCGCTTTTAACGACATTGCCGACACGCCACGATACCATTTTACTCGATCGTTTCGTCCACGCGAGTATTAAAGAAGGCGCTCATTCCAGCCTCGCGCAAAAATTTACATTCGAACATAACTCGATCGAATCGCTCCGATCCATTGCAGACCGAATATCGACCGATGGGAATATTTATGTCGTAGTCGAAAGTATTTATTCGATGGACGGCGATGAAGCTCCCTTAATCGAGATCGCTGCACTCTGTGAGGAACGGGGCTATCATCTGATCGTCGATGAAGCGCATGCAACGGGCGTAGTGAAGCGCTCTGGCCGCGGTCTGGTGGAAGAATCAGGATTGCGCACGAAGGTAATGGCAACTGTCCACACCTGCGGCAAGGCGCTGGGAGCAGCCGGTGCTCTGGTGGCATGCTCGACTGTTATTAAAGAATATTTGATCAATAAATCGCGTCCGTTTATTTACACGACGGCGTTGCCACCAGCTATTCCGTGGCAAATAATAGGAGCATTGGATTATCTTGAAGCGCGTCCCGATCTTCTCGACCAATTGCAACGCAACGCAGATTATGTACGCGAACGATTGACGGGAACGCTGGAACGCTGGCAAGTCATTATCGGCCGATCTCCCATTGTTGCAGTCGTCATCGGCGATGAATCGGAAACACTGATGGCGGCCGCATTTCTTCAGGAGTCGAAGCTCGATGTTCGTGCGCTTCGTCCGCCCTCTGTGCCGGACGGAACGTCACGGCTTCGCATCGTGGTCCATGCGGACCACGTCAACCATGAATTAACTCGCTTGTGCGATACGATGATACAGGCGGAGACAGCATGCAAGGCGTAGTAATAGCAGGGACGGACACTAACGTCGGTAAAACAATTCTTTCGGCGCTCCTGATGTCTGCGCTTCCCGAAGCAGTTTATTGGAAGCCTATTCAATCGGGACTACAAGAGGAGAGCGATTCGGAAATTGTCGCAAGGCTTTCGGGCGCAGCTTCCGAGCGGATCTTGCCGGAAGCCTACCGATTGTCACAACCACTCTCCCCCCACCTTTCAGCAGCGCTGGACAATATTGAAATTGAAATAAAGCAGCTATCGATTCCAGGCTCAGGTAATTTTACGATTGTAGAACTTGCCGGAGGATTGCTCGTGCCATTGCGCCACGACGTGCTCCAAATCGAAATGTTGGATCGCTGGCAATTGCCGGTACTGCTTGCAACGCGTTCGACTTTGGGCACGATCAATCACACACTGCTCTCACTCGAAGCATTGCGTTCGCGTGGGATCGAAATATTGGGCGCTATCGTAATCGGCCCGGTTAATCCTCCGAATGAAGAGGCTATCCGACATTTCGGACACATTGAAATCCTCGGGAGAATTCCGTGGCTTACCTGTCTCGATCGGGAATCGCTTCGCGAAACATTCTATACTGAATTTCAAGGACTGCAAAATATATTGCGCGAACATGCTGCAATCGATATCTGAACGTCAATACACCCGTGACTACGAATGGAAAGCGTGGGACGCCGGACACATCTGGCATCCATACACGCAGATGAAATTAATGCCCGAAGCAATAGCCGTCGATCGCGCGGAAGGGTCTTATCTTTATCTTGCCGATGGACGAAGACTTTTCGATGGTATTTCTTCCTGGTGGGTAACATTGCATGGACATGCGCACCCTCGCATTGCTAAAGCAATCGCCGACCAAGCCTCGAAGCTCGAACAAGTGATCTTTGCCGGCTTTACCCATGAGCCTGCCGCAACGCTCGCTCACCGTCTTATTCAACGGGCTCCGAGCGGCCTCACAAAAGCTTTTTTTAGCGACGATGGCTCTACAGCGGTAGAAGTCGCGCTTAAGATGTCTATTCAATATTGGAAACATCAGGGTGAGGACCGGAGGACTTTTCTTGCGCTCGAACATGCATATCATGGCGATACGTTTGGCGCAATGTCGATCAGCGAACGCGGTACTTTTACCGATGCGTTCGCGCCATTTCTCTTCGATGTTAAACGATTACCATTTCCGAGTTCTTTGGATGGCATAAAAGATTTTTCCGAAGCTGAGGATAAATTTTTGAATGCACTCCGGACGGAGTGTAAGAAGAATACGATTGCCGCCTTTATTTATGAGCCACTATTACTTGGCGCCGGTGGAATGAAAACATGGCGTCCGCAGGTGCTCGAAGCGGCGCTTGCTATCGCGCGCGAACATAACGTACTTACGATTGCCGATGAAGTACTGACCGGCTTTGGACGAACGGGGACATTCTTTGCTTCCGAACAAACGACGATCGCCCCCGACATGATGACGCTCTCCAAAGGGCTTACGGGCGGATTCCTTCCGATGGGAATGACGCTGGCATCGCAGCAGATGTTCGACGCATTCCTTTCGGACGATCGGAGCAAAACGTTTTTTCACGGGCATAGTTATACTGGCAATCCAATTTCGTGCGCCGCGGCGCTCGCCTCTCTCGACGTTTTTGAGATGGAGCCGGTGATGGATCGTATTCGCAGTATAGAGCGTGTTCATCGCGAGCGTCTTCCGAAACTCGCTGAACGTTTAGGTAATCGATACCGCGTACTCGGTACGGTGGCCGCGATGGAGCCTCAGAAACCTACGGGGTACCTGAGTCCTCAAATGCTTGCGATCCCGCCACGCGCGATAGCGCGAGGTATGCTCATTCGGCCGTTAGGCGATGTCATTTACCTGCTTCCGCCCTATTCCAGCACGGAAGAGGATCTTCACCGGGCATACGATGTGCTCACCGCAGTCATCGAGCAATAAGCTATTTTTTTTGCAGCTTTTGCATATCCATATTTTTTCGAATGTAACTTTGCATTAATTAACAACGTCACGCCTTGCTTCTTGGAATTGTTTTATCGATTGTCGCCGCGCTGGCCCAGGTAAGTGGCGGTCTCCTAGTGCTTTCGAATACCCGTTGGCCGGAGCGCTGGGAACGTCCGTTGCTCGCACTTGGAGCAGGTTTTCTACTCGCACTGGTCTTTCTCGAACTCATTCCGGAAAGCATCGCGCTGACCGACAGAAGTGAATTTGCGCTGCTTGCGATGCTCGTTGGCTTTAGCGCGCTCCACTTTTTCGAACATATTCTCGCTTCGCACATGCACTTCGGCGAAGAGACGCATCATGAAGCGGCACTGTCGCACGGCTCCATCTTTGGCGCGGTCGGCGGGCTTGCCGTTCACGCGTTCTTCGACGGCATGTCAATCTGCGCGGCAGCGGAAGCGAAGACCTCGATTGGCATTCTTGTTTTCATCGCGGTGCTGCTGCACAAAGTGCCGGAAGGACTGACCGTTGCGAGTGTAATGAAAGCAGGCCGCCGCTCCGGTCGGGAAGCCCGGATCGCCAACTTAGCCCTCCCACTCGCGACCTTTTTAGGTGCAGTCGTGGTATTGTTATTCGTCTCGATCGATACGCGTCTGGTTGGATTTCTCTTTGCTTTTAGCGCGGGAAGTTCGGTCTATGTCGGCGCGTGCGATCTCATTCCCGAAATCAATAAGTCACGGGGACGGAGCGCACCTCTTCTGGTGTTTTTAGGGATGGTCTTGTTTTGGATTGGCGCACATTTTCTAAACTTGATCGCCGGAATATGAGGAACGTACTACATCGAAATATCTCATGCGTTTTCGCGGCTTCCCTGCTGCTGGCTGGTTGTAATAGTAATCCACATCCGCAAATGGCGCTCGATACTATTCGATCGTCGTCCGATTCTACGGAGACGACGACGATAGATACCACACGCACACGCGACACTGCGAAGATCGACACGGTACACGCGAGCCTTCCACCGATGGCCAAAGCGATCGATCCCAATCGGCTCGCTCAATTTTTACCGAAAATAGCGGGTTGGGTGCCGAGCGGCGAACTCCAAAAAGAAATTCAAATCCGCGATAACTTCAACAAATCGCGAGCGGCTCAGACGTACACACAAGACCAGAAAAAAGTCACCATCGAGATTAATGACTTCGCGTATATTTCCTCGCTTTACGATCCGTGGCAGAAATACCAGGGGTCATATCTCGACGATGACAATAATGCCCGGACCGAAACTACCACAATTGCTGGCTATCGTGCTGTGCAGACCATGCAAAAACACATGCCACAATCTGAGATAACCGTCTTTCCTGGCAAACGGTATGTTGTGACTATATTAGAAGACGGTGCAGAAAATATTAACGAAGCTCGCAAGATCGCCGCTTCGATTGATCTTAAAGGACTCGAACTCCTCCGATAATTTAGCGCGCGTGTTCCTCTCCATTCTTGCATCCATATTATTCGCGGTCGGTACGGTTTTCTTTTCTATTTTTTCCGTACCCCTCTCTGTATTCGATCGCAGCGGCAAATCCTATCTTTGGATATCGAGGATATGGTCTCGATTTTTTTTACTTCTGTTCGGCATACGCGTTACAATAAAAGGCACTGAAAATATTCGGCACGGCGAGCATTATGTCTACGTTGCCAATCATTCGAGCTATACGGATATTCCCCTGCTGTTGGCGACGGTCCCGGATGATATTCGGTTGATCCTTCGTCGTTCGCTAACGCGCATTCCAATTTGGGGCTGGGCTTTGTTAGTCGGCCCATTCCTTATCATCGATCGCTCGAGTGCCACCAAATCCCAACGGACCTTAAAACAAGCGGTCGAGACCATCCGCAAAGGAGCTTCGGTCCTTCTTTTTCCGGAAGGGACCCGCACTAATACAGGTACTGTCCAGCCCTTCAAACGCGGTGCATTTCATTTGGCGTATGATAGCAATGCGCCAATCCTCCCTGTCGCCATCATTGGCTCTTATAATATTATGTCACGCCACGAGACGCTTCCTAAATGGGGCCGGCGAGCGGAAGTGAGGATCGGCGAAGCGATATATCCACAGGCGCACTCTGCCGAATCGGCACGTTCCGCAGAGATAGAACTAATGAGGGAGGCCGAATCGCGAGTACGAGCGTTGTTGGGATAATCCCTACTTCGAAACAAGGATGCGCTCGGAGCAGACTGTGCCGTTCGATTCGAGGCGCAGGAAGTATGTTCCGGCCGGCAAGCTCGATGTATTCAGCGGCAATTGATATTCGCCTTGTTTCTGAATTTCAGACACAATAGTCACAACGCGCTCGCCGATAATGTTATAGAGATCGAGCGTGACCATCGCTTCCGTCGGAATCGTATAATCGACGAGGGTCGAACTCGAAGCCGGATTCGGGGCTGTGGGCGCGAGCGAAATAGCTGTGGGCGCAGTCCCCGTCGTAACAATCGGCGAACACGTCCCCTTGATAACAACCGTTCCACCTTCCAGATGTCCATACGGCGCAAGCTGGACCATCGTCGAACTCTCACCAATAAGAGTAGTGTCCGTTCCGCCATTATAGCTTACTTCCTCACCGGACGTGCCATCGATGACAATAGTCGTTTCACCGGGCGAAGAACTGGACGCGCCGTTAAAACGAAGGTAGAGCAATGTATCGGGCGGCACAATATCCGGCAGTGTTACGCCGGATGGAGCGATTCCGGTAATAGTATAAGAACCCGGCATCGGAGATACTGGCGTAACCGTCCATCCGCTACTAAGCGTATTGGTCGTAATGGGCGCCATAAACGTAATGAGATTACTACCAGTTAAATGGAATGAAAACTGGTATTGCGATATATTCTTTTCCCCGAGCCGAATGGAATCGGTGTTGTCCAGATAAATCGGAATATCGAATGGACCTGTCGCAGTAATAATATGCGCGGCATGCATGTGAAGGTCCTGCGCATAGATCGCGACGCTTGCCATCGCCTCATGACGTGCATTCGTAGCATCTCCCGTATGATAGATTTTATCGGTCATACGCAGCGTACCAACCGCAGATTTGCCGGGGGTGATCACTTTCAGCGTCAGTACCGTGTCCTTTGCGCCTTTTCCAAGCCACATGTAAGGCGCCTGGAAGTTTACGACATTCAGGAATTGGATAGAATCGATTCCACGGTCATTCAATCGGTTGTCCGAAACATCCGCCGTAACGGTCTGGTGATCGACGCCTTGTCCATTGATGACCGGTGGCAGCGTATCCTGGTTCAGCGGATAACACCAGACGAGTGGTGAACAGGCGTAATTACCCGCTCCGTCGATGCCATTTATGGTCACACAAGCACTTTCTGTATCGACCGTAGAAGTATCGGTCACGGCGATATAAAACGTGCGAGTTTTTGCATACGCAGGGTGACCGCCGTTATTAGGATATTTGAATGACGGAAATGGTGGGGAATAGGGGCTATTAGGATCGCCCGGTACATACAGCGTCATATTATGAACCCCGGAAAACCAGACCGAGTCGATACCGGTATCGTAATTGATCGTATCGCCACCGGAGTCCTGATGGTTATCACTGACTGTGACGACGATCGAGTCGGGGTTTGTCGAAAGCGGAGGGATCTCTGTAATCGTCGGACAATACGAATCGTAAAGCCTACTTATACCCGAACAAAATTGTCGATTGAGATTGCCAGCGCAATCGCGCGCCTGCAGGCAGTACGATGCAGCCTGAAATGTATCGTCGATGACAATAAAGAATTTGATCGAGTCCACACAGCCGAGCGGCATAGGTGGAAGCAGACTATCGTGCGCGTTAATCAACTTCGTAACGAAGATCGAATCGATCCCACGGTCCCACGCTTGATTATCCGTTGCGAACACGGGCCATACGCCTTTTGTAAGCGATCCGACCCGCACAAGTGGAGGAACAGTATCCGGAAACGCACAATATGTAACAGAATCGTATGCGCTGTTCCCAGAGCTATCGATGGCCTCGAATACTATCTTGCCGGGCTTTATGGTATCGATAACGTGTACGCTAAAAGACGCCACCGGGTCTCCGACTTTGATCGGCGGGGTAGGCGGCACGAGCGTCATGTTATTCGAATTAACAACGGTTAGAGACCGAAGGCCGCGATCGTTTGGAGCGACATCCGAAAGAATATAGTCATCGGATTGGGCGTAACATAATTGTGAGCTGTCGCCTCGCGTAGAATTCGTTCGGAACGGCCAACCTTCACGATTGACTAATTGGAATTGCGGCGGAGTGACATCCGAGATTTGCGTGACCGGGTGGCCCTGAAAACATACTTGTCGAGGGCTGACATTCTCGGCACAATCGGTGAAGTAAAAATCGATACACGCGCCTATCGTAGAATCGATCTGTTGAATGCTGACCGAATAGACTGTCTTTGGACAATTCTGAATTGGCTTGGGTGGATTCAGTGTAATGACAAAGTTTGTCGAGTTGGCAGTGGGCAAGAAATTCCAGCCAATGTCTTTCAATCCCAAATCCGTTGCGGAGCTATCGTGGACAGTAAAATTGCTGTTGAACTCGCTCGTGCTGTGTAGAGGATCAGCGATCGGCGCGGCCGTATCGATCGAGCAGCATCCGATGGTGACCGTGAAATCGGGCTGCGTGATAAAGGGCGGTTGAGGGAGTCCCACTCCCGTCAAATTAAGTT
>DASZLH010000035.1:0-5787 GCA_035552495.1 Kapaibacterium sp. (SeqCode)
TTTACGAACGCGCCCATCCGGTTAGGCGAAGTCGATATTACCGCGGATATTGCCCGCTCGCTCGGTTCGGAGATTACCATGACGTCCGACGCCAACGGCACGCTGACTATGCATACGCCGACGTTCGCTACGACAGTTGTGCCCCAACGTTTTGCCGGACTCAATCGCATCCCGATACTTATGATCGGCCCGTTACTGCATCGCACCGGGACCGCTTCCGTTCCGATGCCAGGCGGCGATCGCATTGGCCAGCGCCCGGTGAATTATCACATCAGTGCGCTGGAGCAGATGGGCGCGAAGGTCGAATTCGTCGATAATTATTTTCATTGCACCGCGGATAAACTGAATGGCACTTCCATCGTGCTGCCATTTCCATCCGTAGGCGCGACCGAAAATATTATCATGAGCGCAGTGCTTGCGCGTGGCACGACGATTCTCGATAATGCCGCCGTCGAACCGGAGATCGTCGAGCTGATGCGCTTTCTGCAAAAGATGGGCGCGATCATTACGCTCGAAACGAACCGCCGCATTATTATCGAAGGCGTCGATCGCCTGAAAGGCGCGCAGCAGCGCGTCATGCCCGACCGCATCGAAGCGGCCTCTTTCGCGTGCGCGGCCATTGCAACGAAAGGCGATATTTTTATCGAGGGCGCACTGCAGGCGCCGATGATGACGTTTCTCAACAACATTCGCCGCGCCGGAGCCGACTTCGATGTCACCGGCGGCGGCATTCGATTCTTCTATAAGGATCGTTTGCGTCCGCTTGCCATCGAGACGGATGTGCATCCCGGCTTCATGACCGATTGGCAGCAGCCGTGGGTCCTCATGATGACGCAAGCGCATGGCATGTCGGTCATTCACGAGACGGTCTATGAAAACCGCTTTGGCTACATTGAAGAACTTCGCAAAATGGGCGCGGAGATCCAATTGTATAAATCATGTCTCGGCGGAAATCCCTGCCGATTTAAATCGCTGGTCCATCCACATTCGGCAGTTATTCTTGGCCCGACGAAGCTCAAAGGCAATCATATTCTTATCCCCGATCTTCGCGCCGGATTCGTCTATCTCATCGCAGCGTCGCTCGCGGAAGGTGAGAGCATTATCACTGGCATCCATCACGTCGAACGCGGCTACGAACACATCCAGCAAAAGCTTCAAGGGCTGGGGGTGGAGATCGAACGAATCAAAGTCGAGGAGGAATAGGCTCATTGGGAATGACTCTCGATTAATAGCGTGTTACAAAACGAACTAAAAGAAGGAAATATGGGAGAGCGATATTTACGGTGTAAAGTTTATAAAGGAATGTTTAGCGATGAACGGGCCATCGAGTATCCAGCGTATGGCGAAAAACTCTCGGTATTTGTACCGCGAACGAAAGTTATTGAGGAGAGTGGCGGGCTTGGTAAGGTCGCCGTTTTTGCATTCGAGGCAAATGGAACACTATGGGCGGTCTTGCCTTCTGCGCAGCCTGAAACAATACCTGTAAAGGCCAACGATTTGGTTTAATATGGTCTTATCGAATTTTTCGATGCACCAGGCGTTGGATGCCGGTCGTCTGATTATCGATCCTGAGCCGCTGCCCCGAACTGGAACGGAGAATTCATCCGTAAAATGTCCCTATCAGACCAGTGCCGTTGATTTGAGGCTCGGGGATGAAGTTTCTTATTTTACGGAAGGACTTCCGATTAATATCGATTTGCGGCGCGGTTCATTCGCTTCCTTATTCGGTCCCAATTCATCTGCGCACAAAATTACCGCTGAAACGCCTTTTGCTTTAGAACCACAGAAGTTTGTTCTCTCGACTACGTTTGAGCGGGTATCGCTCCCTTTAATACAAGACCAAATTCCTCTTGCTGCTCGCGTTGAAGGTAGAAGTTCCTACGCCCGTTGCGGTCTTCTCATCCATTTTACAGCGCCCACAATCCATGCGGGTTATAACGGCAGAATCACATTAGAATTGATTAATCTCGGACCGCTGCCCATTCTTCTCTATCCCGGAGCGCCAATTTGCCAACTCATTGTCGAGGAGGTACATGGAGATCCGTTCCGAAATGATAGCCAATTCCAAGGGCAAATTACTGCAGGCGGTTCAAAAAAGTGAAATCGACTTTTCGAACTTGGCTCTATATAACGATTGCCGTCGAGTTTCTTTCGACGGCGCTGGCGTGGGTCGTCAATGGCGATGTCATTAGCTCGATTATAGTCTCGGCGTTGCCACAAATTTCACTGGGTATTTCGGCACTCGTTTCGATCGGCACGTTTAGTTTTACTCGCGCCGGTAAAAAAATAGTGCGAGCCGAAGCGATCGCGCTACTTGGCATCTCTCTGCTCGCTATTATTTTCGCGGCATTTACCGCTGGTGCTGCCGGCGGAATACGAACGCCGGTCGCTATAGAATTCCTGGACTTTGCCGGGATGTTTGCCGCGCTTATTCTTTTAACATGGAGTTATGAACTGCTGCGATTAAAAGCAATTCCCTGGCCAGCGGCCGCGTTTGGACTCCTCGCCGCAATCGGCGAAGTCGCTGCCGATATCGACAGCATCGACTTAATTATTATCGCCGTCAGCCGCGCACTGCTGATCTTGTTTTTATTTTTGCTCGCGCACGATCGAGAGATGTAAGAAAACGATTCACACAAAATTCCATCTCAAAAATCCCATCCATCCCCAAAATCCCGGTTCAGACTTTTTCAATCCGGTTCGCCATCATCCTCTTCATCGGCGGGAAGCCCGTGCATTTGACGAAGAATGCGCGCGGCGCGGCGCTGAATATACGCCGAGGGACGCGATGCATTCCATCGTACCGGATTGGGCAGGACCGCAGCCATCTGCGCGGACTGCTGCGGCGAGAGCGCCACCGCGTGACGTTTGAAATGAAACTCGGCGCCGGCCTCCGCGCCATACACATTCGGCGCGAACTCCGCAATATTTGCATACATCTGTAGTATTCGTTCTTTCGGCCACAGAAATTCGATGAGTACCGTATAATACGCCTCGATCCCTTTGCGGATATAACTATGCCACGGCGGAAGAAAAAGATTCTTCGCGACTTGCTGCGAGATCGTGCTCGCTCCGCGCATCGGGCGGTTCGGATGTCGCGCGTGAGCTTTCTCCGCGTTCTCGATTTCCGTCATGTCGAAACCGTGATGCAGAAAAAACCGCTGGTCTTCACCGGAAATAATCGCGGAGTAAAGCGAGGGAGAAATTTCGCCTCGGCCCAAATTCGTATGCGACCATAAGACGGATTCCCCCGCGAACAAATGATCGAACATTCGGAAGAACATCATTGTCGTCACCGGCGGATTGATGAAACGCAACAGCGCGACCTGCACGATCGGGATAACAAGTGCAAGCACCGCAACTCTCCACAGCCACGAAAACCAGCGCCGCTTTTTGCGCAGGATCGGTATTGGCGCGGAAATCTTGCCGCCCACGGCAACTTGCTCGCCGGCAATTGCCGTTGTACTCTCTTGCTGTATTATGCTTTCCAAACTATTCATGCTCGCTTCCAAAGGAGTACATTTAGGGGCTTCAAGAGGTTCATAGAAATATCCAACGATCGTTGCTACTGTAACAAACTGAAGTTATCGAGGTTATTATTACCTTACAATCCTATCTCTGATGAAGTTTTTCCTTATTCTGATTTTTAGTTCGATTACTGGCATTGCTGCTGCGCAATCCCTGGAACATCTGCATCTGGCGAATGTCGGCGTAGGATCGGGAAATATTTCAAATGCTTCCCCACATGGTATCGTCGCAGCAGATGGCGGATATTCTTACAAATGGGATGATGTAAAGAAGTTTTGGACAAGGCTTAATGATCCATATCGCGGGGATTCGCTCACGGTAACCGCGGCGATGATCGACCCATCCGGCATAATCTACGATCACCTTTCGAACGGATGGAATACTCGCTCCGATGATGGAGGATTGACTTTTCTGTTACTACCTGCCTCTGAGTTATCATGGAGTGGTCAAGTTCTAAACTCCGTCATTAGCCCGGCAGAAGAATTATTTTTTCCAGTCCCATATTTTATCAGATCGATTGATAAAGTTCAAACATGGGATACACTTTTAAGACCGCCGAACAGTGGAGGTACCATGTGTTTCGACAAGGCAGGTGACGTAATTTTTCTTGGCTCCAGTGTTTGGCGATTGACAAAAGGTGACACGACAATGGACAGTATCAGCAATTTCGGGAGAGGTTTAGGGGAGTGCAGTTGCTCACCGAGTTCTAAAGGGATGCTTGTAGGATCGCACGATTCCGTTTATTTCAGTTCGGATGCAGGGGAGCATTGGACTATTTTTCCGCCTGTGCTGAATTTGGCCAATAATGGACTTACCTTCGTTTGCTGCGATTCTTCGTCCAAAATTTACGGCATTACATCCAAGGATTATTTCGTAAGGTCAGACGATACAGGGCGCTCCTGGATATTGCTCGATTCGTCTCATAACGACCCTTCGCGACCTCCATTTTCAAAAGTATTCTGCCAAGGCCCTGCTACAATTTGGTGCGTTGCACAAAATAGCACCTACCAATACTCCCAGGGAACATTCATCGATTGTGATTCAGGATTTGAAAGCTTGGCCGTTTGGGCGCTTGCTGCAAAACAGGATACGCTTTTTGCAGCAGAAGAATCTACCGATTGTTTTTACCGATCTACCGACGAAGGAAGCACCTGGTCAAAATCACTTAGCGATTCCGTGATAACGTCAAAATCATCCTCAATTACTTTTTCCTCGGATGGCGCGACCTATCTTTGGGCTCCTCGATCCGCGAGTCAATCACTCTATAAAACTTACGATGGTATTAAGTGGTCGAATATCAGCCCTCCGAATGCTAATATTGGAAACTATTTGGGTAGCATTATAATCGATTCAACAAGTGGAATTTACGTCAGAAGTGCAGATTTTTCTTCCGATGATGGTGCTTCCTGGCAAAACCGCACATTAGTGTATCCGCTGCTTGGTGTAAACACGCGCGGAGATTTATGCAGCGCCACCGATAGTTCATTCCATTATTCAAGAGATAGGGGACAAAGTTGGAATACTGTCTTTATTGGGGATACTTTTGCAAGAGCTGGACAATGGACACCTACATTCTATTCGTCTCATGGTGTCATGTGGCTCTCTTATGACAGCGTTCTTTTGCGCTCGACCGATAATGGCCTGACATGGTCACGCGCAATGAAAGGATTATCGCGTTCTCCTTACAGCTTAATCAATACCGACCCGCACGGCCATACCTTTTGCATTCAAGGGTCTATTTGGTATTCTAACGTTTTAGGAACATGCGCAATTTACAATTGGGATGACGTGACAGAAGGTTGGCATCGTCTAACGGCAGATACTACTTTAGTCCCGTGGGTATTATGCTCGAACGATGATTATCTTTTTATAGGCTCTGCAGGCAGTTTCGGGGGTGGCATGTTTCGAATTCCTATTTCCTCCTTCGATCTCGATGTTAAAACGAAAGACGAAACTCCGGCTAATGATATACAAACCGCGATATTCCCAAATCCCTCTTCGGGTAATTTTTCCATTCAGGCCCACCTGAGGGAGCGATCGGACGTTATTGTTACTCTGTATAATACTCTTGGCTGCATAGTGTGTGTGTTCGATGGCGGCTTTCGCGATCCCGGACTTAATGTAATTTCCATGAAGGAAGAACTTCCATCGGGGATTTACACTTATGAGGTTTCAGTCGGGAAACAAATAGCGCGTGGGCAAATCGTCATTTCGAGATAGATCGTCATTCATTCTTCCCGAGGAATATCGCCGTTCGCT
>DASZLH010000036.1:0-9390 GCA_035552495.1 Kapaibacterium sp. (SeqCode)
TAAGTTGTTTGCGGACAAGTGGAAAGGGGAAATGGAGACATCTCTCGCGTCCGAAATTTTTCCTTGAACGGTCTGTGAGAAAGCGAGCAAACAGATTGGAATCGCTGCGACCTTTTTCTTTGTAATTACTCTTACCTATTACGAGCCACTCGATGCGGCTCGGACCGCGGTACACTGAACATGAACGAAACCGAAGAGGCCGGACGGTTTTCCCAGTCGGAGAACCATCCCGAAGTGGATGTACGCCAGCGCGAATTTCTTGCGCTGCTCGTGCCCCATCTTCCGAAGCTCGTGCGATTTTGTCGTGCTCTGTGCCGCGGGGTTAGCAGCACGGAGGACGCCGAACAGGCGAACGACCTTCTCAGCGAGACACTCCTCAGAGCCTACGAACATTTCGACCGCGTGCGAGAGCCGGACGCGTTCCTAAGCTTCCTGTTTACGGTCGCCAGCCGCGAATGCCGCTATCGAACGAAACGAGGAAGGCGAACGCTGCCCTTTTCTTTCGCAGGTCGGACGTTCGATGACATTCCGGACCAACGCCCGGCACCGGACGCCAGCGCAGATGTACATTACCTCTACGCGGCGCTCGAGAAACTTCCGGCCGATCAGCGGGAGGCTATTGTGATGAGCGAAATTGTCGGAATGAAGCTCGAGGAAGTTGCCCAGGTGCAGAAGGTATCGCTATCGGCAGTGAAATCGCGCGTATCGCGCGGCCGCAAAAAACTTGCGAAGCTGCTCGGCGTGAAGGAAACCGTGCACCAGCAAGCCGTCTCCGTCTCAAGCCATACGAACACGCATAGCTTCTACCGATTCGCATACCAGGCTAACTCGGTAAACCAGCCGAAGGAAAAACCATGAAACTCGAAGGAAAAACCATGAAAACAACTTCGAATACATCTCTGAATGATCTATTTCGCGAAGCAGCCGAGCAATCGGCCACGGATGCGGACCGGAGCGTTCCGACGCCTGGTGAAGTCGAGCAGCTCCTTCGGAATTCGAACATGCGCAGTGTACCGGTCACATCATCGATCCAGCAGAAGCTCTTCGAGCGACTGCTTTCCACTCCACTTAAAATCGGACTGACCGCTATGACTACTGCTACTATCGTTGCACTTGTTACGTTCGCACTTTGGCCACACAATAATTTTCAGCAACCCTCTGCTCCAAGCGCCGTGTATTCGGCCGGCGCATTGCATCCGGCCAAGCAGTCGAACCCGGCCGCAATCGTATCATCTCATTCACAACAAACGGTATATCGTTCTCCGGAAAAACATTTTGTAAAAGCTAATTTTTCCGGTGTGAATGAAACTGTCCCGGTAGCATCCATTACCACGATCGATAGCCTGCACCCCGTCGATGCGACGCCGGAAGAGCTGGCGAAGCTCGGCATCGTACTCGAAGATAACGGAGACATCGATTTTTATACGAAGGATGGTAATGAAGTCAATAAATTTGGTTTGCCGCCATCGTGGGGCGTTCGATTGCATCTCGGAGAGAAAATTTCCGACGCCGAACTGCACTCGATCACCATTCAAAAAACAGCGCCGCGTTTAGTTACCGAACCCAATGGCGCGAAACGGCTTTTCTCCTTCGAGAGCGACACCGCATTTACGCAGACCAATGGCGGGCGGAGGATGCACATGCGAATGCAAAATCAAACCGAGATCATCCCGGGAGAGCAAAATCCAAAAATTGGAGAACAAAATGCAAAAATGGGAACTGCCCTTTCCAGTTTATCCGACTCGAACGTAGTACGGAAAGGTGTTAACTCGCGGGTAAGCGTTACCGTGAGTGATTCGAGCATCACGCCCGAAATGACGAACAGCATGGTCAACCTGAATATCGATTCGATCTTATCCTCGATCAATATGGATTCAATACTGGCTGCCGTTGCCTCGGATTCCAATTTGAGTTCGGCGCAGTCTCACGCTATAATAAGCATGCATTCTGCAACGAACGAGCACCAGATTGCACTCAAGCAGGTCAAAAAAATACTCTCCCGTATGAAGATCAGCGTGGATACCTCCAGAGGTGGGACGGTGCGAGTTGAAATGAACGCTAACGATAGTTTAGGAAGCGGACCCGCGCGCTCACCACTTGTGCGCGGCGCTCATTCGAATACTTCCGTTACAGTCGTTCGAGTCAATGGGGGCTCCCATACTGACGATGTGGATATAGACAATTCCGATGAGGATAATTCCGATCTCGACGAGAGCATTCCGACGCCACCCATTCCGCCGGTCATGGAGATGGAGCAAGCTGCCAATAGCCTCGATCTTTCCAAACTCATTCCCATTCGAGTCGTCAACAACAAAAATCCGGAGCATCCGAACGAGCTGATCTTCTGGTACGCGCCGACGCCGGATGTCGAAGCAGGGCTGCCGCACCAGGCGGTCGCCGTTACGCAAGCGGCTGCACGACCGATGTCCGTTTCGGTATATCCTAATCCGACGAACGGACCGGTGACCGTGCATTACGATCTCTCGAATGGGTCCGCGCCACATTCGAGAGCGCACTTCGTCGTGCGGAATTTGCTGGGACAGATGGTAATGGACGGCGGATGGTCGGCCAACGAGACCGGCGACGCTGCGCTCGATTTTTCGCGGCTCGATGCCGGCATCTATCTCTTTATCACCACGACCGAAGACGGCGCGAGCGACGTCGAGCGTGTGGTGGTGGCCAAGTAGCCCTCTCCCGCGCGCGGAGTTCTTCCACCAAAATACAAAAATCCCCGCCTGGTTGGGCGGGGATTTTTTTTTATAATTTAGCTCAAAAATAGTTTTCTAACTCTTTTCAGCACAACTCAGGAGATTTCCGAAAATTTTAGTTCCAGAAACCCGTAAGTCTAAGTGCGACGCCAATGTTCATGAACTTACAACTGACACCGCACTATATAATTTAGTCGAAAATAGTTTTCTTCGCTTTTTCGCCAACGCTCTTATTTGTACGTGCGGCATGGAACCGGGTCTGTTTGCGTTTGGAGTATAGTTAGGTCCAGACGAAAAATCTCGAATGAAAATTAAACTTCCGCCCCATATTGGCTCGCTCGAAGCATACAAACCGGGGAAGCCGATAGCCGATGTCATAGCTGAACATGGCTTGCCGGATGCGATCAAGCTTGCCTCGAATGAAAATCCGCTGGGCGCGAGCCCGAAGGGGATCCGTGCGGCGCAGGAAGCGCTCGTGAGTTTGCAGCACTATCCGAATGGCGGCAAGAGTATTCGTGAGGCGATTGCGGTGAAGTATGGGCTAACGGCCGATCGGGTGATCGCCGGCTCCGGCAGCGAAGGTGTGATGAATACCGTGATGCGGACCTTTCTCGTTCAGGGTGATGAAGTGCTGACGAGCGAGGGGACGTTCACCGGATTTTACGTGCTTGCGAATGCGATAGGGCTGAAGCTCGTCACCGTCCCAATGAAAAATTTCGGATACGATCTGGAAGCGCTTGCCAGCAATATCACGAGCAAGACGAAGCTGATTTATATTGCGAATCCGAATAATCCGACGGGTAGTGTCGTGGGGCGCAAGGCGTTCGAGGCGTTTTACGAGCAGGTTCCACCCAATGTGATTATCCTGCACGACGAAGCCTACTACGATTTTGCGATGGGCGATGTGCCCGACCATTATACGACGCTCACCGATAGCCATTCGAATATCGTGACGCTGCGGACGTTTTCGAAATCGCATGGGCTTGCCGGGATTCGCATTGGTTTCGGGACAGCCCAGAGCGAACTCATCGCTGCGATGCTCAAGGTAAAGCTGCCGTTCGAACCGAGTTCGCCGGCGCAAGCAGCGGGAATTGCCGCGCTCGAAGATGAAGAATTTCTTCAGCGCACGATCGAAACAAACCAGGCTGGGAAGCAGTATCTTAGCAAGGCTCTGCACAAGCTCGGTATGCCGTATGTCGAGACCGCCGCAAATTTCTTCTTCATACCGTTCGATTCGATGCCTATCGGTGCCGCTCCATTTGTACTGGAAATGGAGCGCCGTGGCATTATTGTGCGGCCGGTCCACGGTTATGGGATTTCGAATGCCGTTCGTATTTCGATCGGCACTCCGGAAGAAAATGCGCGGGCTGTTTCGGCAATGGAAGAAATTTTTAGTGCTGCTCGCCGATTCAAAATCGATCCGGTCCTGGAAGTTTAAAATTATGCTTTTAAATCGCATCGCACTTCTTGCATTGTTTTTGTCGATGTCGTTCACGGCATGCGCGCAGCAACACCCGACGGTAGTTACGGGCGGCAATCCGACCCATTTCGATCTTTCGAAATATCCCGCCGCGAGCGATAAGGTGCGGAAAAGCGACGCAGAGTGGCGCGGTATGTTATCTCCGGCCGCTTACGACGTGCTCCGCAATCAGGGGACTGAGGCCCCGTTTACCGGTGCGCTGCTAAAAAATCACGAGCGCGGAATCTTCACATGCGCGGCGTGTGGCAACCCGCTGTTTAGTTCTGCGACGAAGTTTGAATCGGGCACGGGCTGGCCAAGTTTTTGGGCGCCGATCGAACCGGGCCGTGTGATCGAAAAGACCGACAATGCATTCGGTATGTCGCGCACGGAAATTATATGCGCGCGTTGCGGCAGCCATTTGGGACATGTTTTCGATGATGGCCCGCAGCCGACGGGATTGCGCTACTGCATGAATTCAGTGGCATTAGGATTTAAGTCGGAACACTGACATGGCCGAAGATCCTACCGAATATTTGCGTCCTGAGATTGCTTCCGGCCTTGGAAGCATGGAGCTTGTCGCAAAATTTGTAGTCGAAGGCTTTATTACCGGCCTGCATAAATCGCCGTATCATGGCTTCTCGGTCGAGTTTGCGGAGCACCGGCCGTATCTTCCAGGCGACGCCATTCGTAATATCGACTGGAAGCTTTTCGCCCGCACCGACCGGCATTACATCAAGCAGTTCGAAGAAGAAACAAACCTCAAGGCGCATATTATCGTCGATGCCTCGCGCTCGATGAATTACACAAGCGATCCCAAACGGATAACGAAATATAAGTATGCAACAATGCTCGCGGCCGCGCTGGCGTATTTGCTTATGCGTCAGCAGGACGCTGTGGGGCTTGGTATTTTCGATGAAGAGTTGCGGACGTTCATGCCGGCTCGCCTGAAGCAAAGTTATCTGCGCGAGATGCTGCGTGTGTTGCAAACGACCGAACCCTCGCACACTACGCGCACCGAGCTTGCGCTGCGCCGCGTGGCCGAGCGACTAAAACGCCGAGGCCTCGTCATCGTCATCAGCGATTTTTTGGATGACCCGGCAGAGATCAAACTGCCGCTCAGCCTGATGCAGCACGCCGGACATGAGGTCATTGCGTTTCAAGTGCTCGACCCCGCCGAACTCACACTCGAACTCCATTCGAGCGACGCAACGATTGTCGATCTCGAGACTGGAGAGCAAGTCCGCACGCAGCCGTATCAACTGCAGGCAAGCTACCAGCGATCGGTCGCGGAGTATCTCTCTTCGCTCAAAGATTCGCTGCTTGCTGAAGGCATCGATTACCTTATGCTCGAAACGACGACGCCGTTCGATCGCGCGCTGCTCGAATATCTGCACAAGCGGCAGCAGATGGGATGAATCAGAACCTGGATTACGCGGATTTGTGTCCTCTCACAACCTATTTTTCCAAAAATCCGGCTTTCGGGAGTTGTGTGCTACGCTTAGAACGTAAAGTTCATCTTGTCCGACGCTGTAAAAGATAGAAAATGGAAATCGATCGAGGAGTTTGACACGCACATCATTAAAATAAATGGGATATAGCATGGGATCCCGCTCTATCAGAACTATCGCTTCATCTATTTCTTCCAAAAAGGCAGAAGCGGCATACAAACTTTCTTTGAAATAAAACAGAACGGACTCGTAATTTCCGATTCGGCTGCCGAGCTAAATCGTGCTTTCACTTTTTCAAGAGTGAAGCACGAATTCGGGCAATCGCTTCGTGGGCATCAACCGTCTCCATTTCACCACGCTTAATCATCTCGTATCGACGCTGGCTCTCGTTGGCCCATGCCATCTTATGCTCCTCGTCCATCGAGAGATCGATAGCAAGCCTCTCTGTCAGCTCCACTTTGCTATCGTGGTCCAGCGCAAGCGCGGCATGGAGAATTTCGTCGAAGGCTCGGTCCATATCTAATTAACAGCAACTCGTTTTGGGCGCGATTTAATTCCGCCGAGCGGGACCGATATCTAATTTGAAATAGGCATCATCTCGAAGACCTGCATAAGCGGCAGCAGATGGGATAGGTTATTGGAACAACCCCGCCACCAGCTTCTTCACCTCCTCCTCCGTATTATAAAAATGCGGGGCGGCGCGCAGGCGGCCGGAGCGGAGCGAGATGATGATCTGCTCGCGATACAATCGCTCGTAGGTTTTCTCCGCGTCCGGAAAATTAAATGCGACGATGCCTGCGCGCTCCTCTTCCGCTTTTGGCGTGATAACTTCGACGCCGTGCATCTCTAACCGATCGATGAGATAGCCGGAAAGATCGAGCACGTTGCGCTCGATTGCGGGAAGGCCAAATTCGAGAAAGAATTGCATGGAAGCATTCAGTCCCGCAATGCCGATGAAATTCAGCGTGCCATTTTCGAAACGCTCTGCATTCTTAACCAACCGTGCCGGATCGAGATTGTCGAAGTTGAAGGAGTCGTCCACGCTTCGCCAACCGAGATACGATTGGCGAATTCGTTTTAGCGCGCGATCGCCGACAAAAATAAATCCTGTTCCTTCGGGCGCCATCAACCACTTATGCGAACCCGTTGCAAGGAAATCAATGCAGCTTTGCTCGGCATCGATTGCGCAATGCGGCAATGCCTGGATCGCATCGACGGCGAAGAGAATATTGCGTTCACGGCAGAGTTTTCCGATTGCGGTGAGGTTTGCTTTCGCTCCCGTCGCAAATTGCACGTGACTGATCGAGACGAGTTTCGTTTGCGGAGTGAGATGCTTTGCGATGTCATCCGGTGTGATAGAGTAACCACCCCCTGCCCCCTCCTTGAAAAGGAGGGGGTTGTTTTTGATAATACCTGTTCCCTCCTTCGAAAGGAGGGGGTTCTTTTTGATAATATCGACTTCCACGCCGCGGCGTTTCAGGTTGAGGAATGGATAAACATTCGCCGGGAATTCGAGATCGTTAATAAGTACGCGATCGCCCGACTGCAATTCGAGACCTTCGGCAAGGACGTTCAGGCCATCGCTGGTATTGAGCACGAAGGCGATCTGGTCCGCGCGGCAATGGAGCATTTGCGCGAGCATGATCTTCGTTTCGAGCGCCATTTTCTGCGCCCAGGGATAGGGTTCGATCCCTTTTAGCGCGCGTCGTGTGAGATAGCGATCGACGGCATCGCGCACGCGAAATGTCATCGGCGAGATCGCCGCATGATTGAGATAGACCATGTCGGTCCACGTATGCGGAAATTCGCGGCGAGCCTGTTCGACGGTCATGCGAGACCTCGTTCGGTAATAAGCGATTCAACTTTACGTATATCCTCCGGCGTATCGACGGCAACCGATTCGTATTCGACTTCCACACATCGGATCGGAATGCCTGCTTCGAGAAGGCGGAGTTGTTCGAGACGCTCGGTGCGTTCGAGCGGGCTTTCCTTCATTGCGACAAATTGTTTGAGCGCTTTCATTCGATAGGCATAGACGCCAATATGTTTGAAGAAGGGATACACGTTTGGCCACGTCTCCATTGCTTGCGCGCCAATATCACGCAAATATGGAATGGCCTGACGAGAAAAATAAAGCGCGTCCCAATGCTCGTTCATTACTACTTTCACAACATTGGGATTCGTCAAATCTTCGGAACGGGTAAGCCGTGAAACAGGCGTCGCAATTTGCACGTCCGGATTTTTTTGCATAAGCGATGCAAGCGAAGCGATAACTGCCGGATCGATCAGCGGCTCATCGCCCTGCACATTCATAACCACGCCGTCCGTTATGCCCAATCGCTCGGCTGCCTGCGCGACTCGGTCCGTACCGGAAGCGCAATCAGGTGAGGTCATCGCTACATTGCCTCCGAACCGTTCTACTTCGCGCGCGATCTCGACATGGTCGGTCGCAACATAAATACGATCGATTCCTTTGGCGAGACTGCATTGACGATACACACGCTCGACAAGCGTCATTCCCCGAATCATCGCAAGCGGTTTTGCCGGCAACCGTTCGGAGGCGTAACGGGAGGGGATGATGACGGTGGTCAATGCGATTGTGGATAGATGGAAAGGGTCGTTTTAATCCGTCCCCAGGGTTCCGCTACGCTCCACCCTGGGATTGGGTATTTCGTTTATTCTTCATTACAGCTTCACCTTCGCGATGTTTTCCTTCACATCGTCGGCGCTCTTTTTGAGTGCGGCGGCTTCGTCGGGTTGGAGCTTGATCTGAATAATATCTTCGACGCCGTTTTTCCCAAGTTTAACAGGCACTCCGACGACCGTATCCTTTAGCCCATACTCGCCATCGAGCCAGACAGCGCATGGCAGAATGCGGCGTTTGTTTTTCACAATCGCTTCGGCCATTTGGACAGCGGAGGATGAGGGCGCGTAATACGCACTGCCTGTTTTCAGGAAATTTACGATTTCGATTCCGCCATCGCGGGTGCGCTGCACGATCTGCGCGAGGCGGTCCGGCGCGATGAGTTCGGTCACTGGAATTCCGGCGACGGTCGAATAGCGCGGCAGCGGGACCATCGAATCGCCGTGGCCGCCGAGCACGAAAGCCGTCACATCTTCGACCGAAACATTGAGTTCGAGCGCGATGAACGAGCGGAACCGTGCGCTATCCAGAACGCCAGCCATGCCAAGCACGCGCTTGCGATCGAGGCCCGTGCGTTTCAGTGTTACATACGTCATTACGTCGAGGGGGTTCGAGACGATAATAAAGATCGCATTCGGACTTTGCTTCGCGGCGTTCTCGGCGCAGCTTCCGACGATCTCGGCGTTTTTCGCGAGCAGGTCGTCGCGCGACATGCCCGGTTTGCGCGCGAGCCCGGCGGTGATAATCACGATGTTGGAGTCTTTCGTCTCTTCGTAACCATTAGTGCCGATAATGCGCGTGTCGGTGAGTTCGACGGGCGCCGATTCCCACATGTCGAGGCCCTTGCCCTGCGGGATGCCATCGACAACATCGACCAATACTACTTGCTCGGCCAGTTCTTTATCCGCGATACGTTGCGCGGTCGTTGCGCCGACATTTCCGGCGCCAATAACGGTGATCTTCATTGTTCGTTTGAAAAGTTAATTCGTAAAAATACGTGGAGGGCCATCGGACTCATTGCATTTGTGGACCTTCTACAGCATACAAAAATACGGAAGTTTGTGGGAAGCAGCATGAAGGAGGGTCAGAATTTTTATCTATAGGTAATATGTTTGCTTCCCGCCTCCG
>DASZLH010000037.1:0-6463 GCA_035552495.1 Kapaibacterium sp. (SeqCode)
TTGGCGAACCTGCAGTGTAATAGCTTATCGTAATGGTATGGTTCGCATTAGTAGGAACCCCATTCTCCAAGACCAGGCCCTGATAAGAGATATTACGCGGAACCCCGGAAACTCCGGGCGTCTGCGCATATACAGATGGCGCACCGAAACTGAGGGCCGCGCCAAGAGCCAGGCCAATTAACCACGAACGACGTGAAGTCATGATACTTCTCCTTGAATTAGTAAAAGTTATATGAAACGCGATGCAATTGTTAAAAAACTGTTGTTGCCTGTGAAATCAAAAAGCCACTCTTATGTCGTAGAATGTCTTTTATCTTCACGCGTGAGCGGCGGCAGTAAAAATCGCCTTTCACGGGCCAGAAAAAAAACTGTTGTACTTCCTCTGTGGGGCTTATTCCTCCATCCGGCGCTCTGCCGGATTCTCCCCCATCACTTACCGAAATTTCCAATCTCACATTGTTGAGATTTGCGGTTTTTAGCTTGATTTTGGCGTTTTTTAAGCCAAAACCAACCGTATTCCGCAGCGCTTATGCGCTCCATCTCGAATTTATTCCTACTAATATAATACAATAAAATACGATATGCAAGAAAAACGGAAATTTTCATTTTAAAAAAATGAAAATTCAGCCTGCCATATCCTTCGCGAGCGAACTCAAAAGAGTCCCTCGAAATCGACCCGGACCACGCCCTTGAATTCATGCGTGACAGACTCTCCCGTACAAATATACATACGTTATGAAGGCATCCACGCAAAAATCATGTTTTTTGTCAAAGACTATCCGAGAGCAATAACATTTCCAGACCCTGTAGTTTATGGCTACGAATGTCGCCTTTTGCATGTTCGTACATCATGAGCTTTCAACAAGCGCTCGCCTGGAGCCTATTCTGGATCGGACTCTCGCTGCTCGTGGCGCTGGGCATCTCGATGTATTTCGGAAGCGCGCCGGCTACAGCGTTCCTGACCGGCTACGCGCTGGAAAAAGCGCTCTCGATCGATAATCTGTTCGTCTTCCTGATGCTCTTCTCCTATTTCCGCGTGGGGCGCGCAGCGCAGCGAAGAGTGCTAAATTATGGGATTATCGGAGTGCTCGTGCTGCGTGGACTGCTGATTTTTGTGGGGATCGCACTCGTCCAGCAGTTCGAGTGGTTAATGTATGTCTTCGGCGCGATCGTTATTTACACCGGATTTATCATGGCCTTCGGCGGCGATGAGGAATTCGATCCCGCGAAGAGCAGGACGGTCCGATTAGTCTCGAAAGTCTTTACGATCTCGACCGATTATCACGATAGCCGGTTCTTCGTTCGCCAAAACGGAAAAAAAATTGCGACCCAGCTTTTCCTCGTGCTTGTCGTGATCGAAGTAATGGACGTGCTATTCGCGGTCGATAGCGTCCCTGCGATCTTTTCGGTCACGCGCGATCCGCTGATCGTTTATGGTTCGAATATCCTTGCTATACTTGGGCTCCGCTCGCTCTATTTTTTGCTCGAACGGGCGCATGACGCGTTTCACTTCGTGAAGCACGGCGTCGGAGTGATTCTGTGGTTCGTAGGAGTGAAGATGATTCTCCCAGCTTTCTGGCCCGTCGCCCGAATCGATAATTCCATTTCACTTGGAGTCATACTTGTCATTCTACTGGTTTCGATCGTGCTCTCGGTATGGATCAAACCGAAGGGAATTAGGAATGAAGAATGAAGAATGAAGAGTTAAGAATTATGGATTTATCTTTGACGATTGGCGGCGGTTATTCTTCATTCTTCATTCTTCATTAGAACCAGGAATGTCTTCACGTCTTCTTCTGACCCTTACGCTTTGCGCAATCATCCTTTCCTGCACGCTGAGCTATCCCTTCAACAACGATAATGCGCTCTATGCCTACATGGCGGACCTGGCGCTCAAAGGACATTTCCCTTATACCGGCTCGTGGGACCAAAATTTCCCTGGCATCCTTCTCATTCATGCGGTGCAAATTCTCTTGAGCGGTCACTCGCAGTTCGCGTTTCATGTGTTCGATATTGCCCTGCAGCTCGTTGGAAGCTTCCTGTTTTTTAAAATTGGGACGCTGCTGTATGATAAGCGTGCAGGAATGCTGGCAGCAATCCTCGCGAGCCTATATTATGTGCAACAGGGACTCTGGATGTCTGGCGAGCGTGATACCTATGTTTCCATTATGCTGCTTGCAGCATTTTATTTTACGATTGAAGCTCCAAGCCACCTCACCCCCAACCCCCTCTCCCCGCTGGGCGCGGGGGTTTTTGTAAAACGACCTTTTATCATTGGCCTTCTGTGCGGATTCGCTTTTTTATTTCGTCCTACGTATGCGCCGTATGCACTCGTATTCCTCATTTGGATTCTGGTTACGACGAAGCGCTGGCGCGCGACACTTTTAGGCTCGTTACTCCCGATCGCAGTAACCGTTATTGTGTATGCAATTACTGGCGGCCTTACAGATTTTTGGGACGCCACTATTTTATTCAATCTTAAAGTGTATGGGGGCTCGGGAGCGTCGTTCAACTTCTGGGAGCCTGTCCGGTTTTATGCAATCTCGATTATCGCGGTGGTGATCGGAGGCTATTATCTTTGGAAATCCGAGCGGCCAATATTCTATCTATGGCTCAGTCTGTTTGCCGCAAGTGTACTATCGCTGGTGGCGTTATACCGGCACAGTGTGTATCACTATCATCCGGCAATGACGCTGTTCCTTTTGCTTTCTGCGATCGGATGGATATATCTTTCGGACTTGCTCGGAGCACGATGGAAAATATTACAACGGGCGCTACCATTTATCCTCGTCTTCTTTTTTGTATTCCAAACATTTCGTGGTAATACCGTGCAGCATGTATTACTCGATATTGCACACGGGAATATTCATTCCTTGAACGATGGATACGATCGTTACGAACCATCGTCTGATTTTGGGGTTGACGTGCAGCGGCAGGTCGGCGAGTATTTGAAGGATCATACTCACCCCGATGATACCGTGCAAATGTTCGGGCCGTATAGTTACCCGCAATATTACGCGGGACTTCAGACCGCCAGCCGATTCCAAACCCTCCATGCGATCACGATGCGTGGCATGGGCGATACGCTGCAACCGTTTCAGAAAGCTTGGCGTGTAGAATATATGATTGACATGCAGCGATCGAAGCCGATTTATTTCATTGTTTGCGACGCGCCCGAAGCGTTTCGGCAATACTATGGTGGCCGGCTGGGTCACGAAATTCTTCGAGATGATTTTCAGGAGTTAGGCGTGTGGCTTCGTTCAAACTATTATCCTGAAACGAAGATAGGAGCTTTTACTTTATATAGAAGAATAATCCCGTCCTGATGATGATTTCAGTCGTAATGCCGATCTACAACGAGGAAGAGCTGTTGCCCGAGCTCTTCGAGCGGGTTATCCGCGTGCTGTCCGAAGTAGAGACGAATTTAGGAATGACCTGCGAATGGGTTCTCGTCAACGATGGCTCGCGCGACCGCTCGCTCGAAATACTTCGGGATTTCGCGGCTACGGATTCTCGAATGGTCGTCGTGGACCTTTCGCGGAATTTCGGCCATCAGCCCGCCATTCAAGCTGGCCTGGAACACGCGCGCGGCGAAGCGGTCGTCGTAATGGACGGCGATTTACAGGATCCGCCCGAGCTAATTCCCGAACTCGTTCGCTCGTGGCTTGCAGGCAATCGGGTGGTCGTCGCCAAACGACGATCGCGGGCGGAAGGGGGTGCGAAAGGGATGCTCTTTCGGCTATTCCATTTTATGCTCGGCAAAATCAGCGACATGCAGATCGAGACGGATAGCGGCGTTTTCGGCCTGCTCGATCGGCGAGCTGTGAACGAGCTAATACAAATGCGTGAGCGCAACCGATTTCTTCCAGGGCTTCGTTCGTGGGTCGGGTACGCGCAATCGACGGTGCTGTACGACCGGGACCATCGTGCCGCCGGGGCGCCAAAGCAAACATTCGGACGCCTCGTGCGCTATGCCTTCGATGCTATTTTCAGCTTTAGTTTAAAACCGCTCCGCGCAATCTGGACGCTCGGGTTTGTCGTTAGTTTGATTTCCATTGCCTACGGTCTTTATTTAATTATCCTTCGTGTATTTCATATCGATGTCGTCCCCGGATTTACAACGCCGACTGTCGCGATCCTATTGCTCGGCGGAGTCCAGCTAATTTCGATCGGCATTCTCGGCGAATATCTTGGGCGCATTTACGACGAAGTGAAACAGCGTCCGCAATACATAATCAACGAAATCATAAGTAGTGGACAGTCGAGAGTGGATAGCGGAGCGTGGAAACCTAAAGAACCATATACCGCTGCTACACTTCCGTAGTAGGTAATAAAATTATCCCACTATCCACTATTCACTACTTTAGTGCAACTCGAAGAATACGCGGCACTCGAAAAAGTCGAACTCGATCATTGGTTTTACAAAGGTAAGCGCGAGCTCGTGCGATGGTGGATCGAACGCGCGGTCTCATTTGAGCCAGGAGATCGCATCGTCGATGCCGGCGCTGGCACGGGAGAGCTGGTCCGTGAATTACGCGGCGCATACGAGCATTGCGGTGTAAACGTTATCGGCATCGAATGGGAGAGTGAGGCGCGCCGGCTTTCCTTAGAGCGAAAAGGCACCGAATTGCTTGCCGGATCCATCCTCGATCTTCCGCTTCTCGATGCAACGAGCAAAGTGACCATCGCGCTCGATGTGCTCGAACACGTCGAAGACGATGCGCTTGCGTTTTCGGAACTATGCCGAATCACCGCTCCCGGAGGAATTATTATAATTAATGTTCCGGCTTTCATGAGTCTCTGGAGCGATTGGGACGTCTCGCTCGGACATTATCGCAGATATTCCCGACGCGGATTCGAGCGGCTGTTACAACTTCATCGCCCTGAGATTCAAGAGCTTTACTTCGATTATGCCAATGCGTTTGCGTTTATTCCGATACTGATGTATCGAAAAATTGCGAAGGTACTCAAGCTGCAAAACCGAGCAGAAGATAAAATCCCATCTCCTAACATCAATAATCTGTTACGGCGGCTATTTGTCGAGCCGGCCAAGCGTTCGTGGTTTCATCCGCCATTTGGAGTCTCTTTGTTTTGCGTACTCCGAAAGAAGTGACTCCAAAATCGTTTAACGCTGCTCGTATTGCGAAGATACTATGTATCACGCTGGGCTGCGCGTATATCGCATTGTGGATTGCGCTGGCGTATTTGCGTCTTGTCTATCCGTATGAGGTCGAGTGGATGGAAGGCGCGATGATGGACCATGTCATGCGGATTTTGGATGGCAAGCCGATCTATACTGCCCCAACTATTGACTTCGTCGCCTGGCTCTATCCACCGCTCTACTATTACGCTGTCGCAGCCGCGATGAAAGTTCTGGGCGCAGGATGGTTTGCAGCGAGGTTCGTATCGATCGCATCGACGCTCCTCACCGCTTCACTGCTTTCACTCATTACCAAACGCATTACTGCTAACTGGCTATTAGCATTCTTCATGTTTGCGCTTTATATCGCGACGTATCATGCCACAGGATTCTACTTCGATATTGTACGCAACGATGCATTCTTCGTCGCGCTGCTCGTAGTAATGGCTTATTGCGCGCTGACCGTGCGCGGGATGGCCGGAGCAGTCGTGACAGCTCTTCTTTTTATACTTGCATTTTTTACGAAGCAGCAGGCCGTTTTTTTTCTGCTACCATTTGTAGTATGGTATTGGCTTCGCAATCGAAAAGCTGCGATATTGTTTACTTCCATATCGGTCGGTTTAATCGTTATTACACTTCTCGTTCTCAATGCTTCGACGCATGGCTGGCTGAATTATTATCTTTTTAAAATCCCAGGCGCGAAACGCGCGGATTTTTCATGGTTCCGTACGTTGAATGTCTTTCCTCAATATATATTCGCGGCTTTTACTGTCTGTTCGCTCGCGCTCGTCGCGCTACTGGCAATGGGAAAAAATAATTGGAAAGAGTTCTTCGGATCCTCCACCGGATTGCTTGCAATGATGACGTTCTCCTCCATTGCTGCGGGCGCGATGAGCTTAGGCAATGAAGGAGGCTATGAAAATGTGATGATGCCATTCGCAGCATTCGTGACTCCCTTATTGCCTATTGCGATGTATAAGATTTCGGAGGTCCGCCCGGAGCTTCGCCGATTTGCCTTTGGCGCGCTGTTGTTTCAATTCCTCGCGTTTTATTTCAATCCACTCTCCGAACAAATGCTGATCGCAAGCCCGCACCAGCGGAGCGGTGGCGATCAATTCATGCGTGCACTATCTGGAATACCTGGAGATGTTTTTATTCCCTATCACGGATATGTTACACGTCAAGCCGGCAAAGCGCCGCACGCGCATCTGCTCGCTATGATGGACGTGTTCCGCATGCACGATACTACTGCCGCGCGCCTTCAGCGCGATATGGACTCGGCTTATGCCCGTCACCAATTCGCAGGTATTATATTAGAAGAGA
>DASZLH010000038.1:0-11736 GCA_035552495.1 Kapaibacterium sp. (SeqCode)
CGTCATATTCCAATCGGTCGTACCATCCTTTGGCATCAAGTTCATCATCGAAGCCAATTTTAACTTTCGTCCACGTTCTACCGGAATTCTGACTTTGCCAGACCTGCCTGAAATATACTAACGTTTCAGGGTCGACCCTACTCTCAGATTGAGAACGACGAGGCGTAAGAAGAGTGATTTGATCCGGTCTGTTTTGTGTAATCGCCACATCCATTACTTCCGAAATGCGCCAATCGGTGAGCTGCTTCCAATGCTCGCCGTAATCGGTGGAGCGGAGGACACCGAGACCCGTCGCCTCATATAATATGCGGCCATTCGAGGACTGCACCATATCCATCGAGTAACACTTAATATTGTCCCAGCCGAGCTGCTTCCAGGTCTTGCCGGTATCGTCGCTTTGGTAGAGGCCACTTCCAATCGAGCTGGCCCCCATAGATGCTCCGGCACTATCGTTTGCGATCGCACATGCAAAAACACGAAGGTGCTGGGCATTCGCGATTTGGCAAAGGACCAAAATGATATAAACGACGAAAACGACGCTTCGCCCGATACCCGAAACCCGATATCCAATACCCGACTTCATGGTATAACAACACTGGAATCGCGAAACCGTAGCGAACCCGAAAATCCGCCGATGTGAGGACGAATAATCATCTGGTCCTCTCGGACATCCGCGCGAAGAATATGTTTTACGACGAGCGTAATCCACTGCGCCCACGCCCAAACAAGAATCCCTGTTGGCGGCAATGGCGGTGTGGGCCGCTCACCGTAAAATTCAAACCAATTTCCTCCGGCGCCTGCTCGGTCCATAAGCCAGCCGAGCGCACGTTGCCAGCGCTCGACGTCGCCGGCCTCGATACATGCTGCGCCCACATACATCGTTGCAAGTGGCCACGCGCCCGGTGAATCGGGCTCTGATAGCACATTATATCGTCCATATCCACCATCCTCCCACGCCTGCGACCAGAGTACGTCCATTGCTTCGATCGTTTTTTTCGCAACATCCGATCGTGGGTCGATTACACCGTAGCAGATCGGAAAGCATTCGGAAATATCGGGCTCCCACGGACGAGCGCCACGCTCTGCGAGCGGCATTCCTTCGGGCACAAATCGTTTTAAGAAATTCGAATTATTTTGTGTGAGTGAAAGCTCGGTCTGCACCGATCCATCGAGCAGGCGCCGTTTGATAATGCGACCGCTCTCGATCATTGAATGCGTTGGGTGATTCAAGAAACTTTCCCGCATTCGTTTTGCGATAGTCGTCCACCGCAACGCGTCATTTTCCTGCCCAAAAGTATGAGCGATAAACGAGGCATCCCGTAGCCCGAGAATACCAAATGTTTGGTGCGCAACATCATAGCCTGGTAGAATACCTGTAGCTTCCGATCGCTCCCAAATATCGCGCGAAGCGCAGAGCATTCCAGTCTCCTCATTCAGATATTCAGGTCGAAGTAAATAATTTGCAATGGATGCGATACGCGGATAGTATGCTTCGATAAAATCGGAATCGCCCGTCCAATCGAGATACGTCCGGCAGGCTTTAAGAATTTCGCCATTGTTATTAAGCTCTGCATCGTTGCCGCCACGGAAGCGGCTCGACTCCATCGCCATCCCTTCATCGATCGTCATGCGCGTCAGAATATTTTCCAGTACACTTCGTGCGACTTCGAACTGACCAGAATAGACCAGCGCTTCTGCGACCATCGATGCATCGCCTGACCACTCGTATCCATATTGCCACAAACTTGCATCGAATCTCCCGTTATCGGAGACGGCAGCGCGCAAGCCATGCGCGGATGTAGTAAATAGTCTCTCGATCTCATGATGAATCCGACTGGGATGCGACATATTCCACCGCGCGCCAGCCACTTGCCAATATTCTTTTTCTCGGTCCGACAATTCCGTTGGAAATGTCGCGGGCATATCGGGACCAAGCGAATAATAGAGCATCGCTTGATACGTCGATTCGGTTTCATAAAATGGTATCGTAAGCGTTCGTTCGTGAAATACACCTGGAGAGTGAGAGCTAACGAGCAGGTCGTCATAGCCGCGTGCGGCTAAGCCGCTTGGGCTGCCGAGGAATTCTGAGAATAATGCGGGATTACCGTAGAGTGCGATTTCCAATTTTGCAGATGCGATCGGGCGTTCACTGCCGATCGTAATCTCACGCACGAGGATCGGTTCGTCGAATGAAGTCCAGAATCGCTCGACCACATACACTCCGCCCGCTTCCCACATAGCGGTCACGCCCGGCAGCTCATCGGGATACCATACGACTTTTGTTGTTTCGTCGGGTTGGTATCGCACACCATCGAGTATGACGGTGAGCATAGTTCGTTCGAGTCCGTACTCTGGATGAAATAAATGCGTTGACCACTTGCGAGAAAAATGATTTGGATCCGAGATCAACAGCCCCAGCGGCGTCGCGCCGGGGTGGCGGCTCCATTGAATTGCAGCCTGAATTTTTCCAGACCCGAGAAAAAAATAATCGGTATCGGGCAGTGACGTTTCGAAATCGTGGTGAAGGGATTGCATTAGTAGTGGATAGCGGAAAGTGGATAATGACGATTATCGTTTGTTACTAACTGCCAGCATGCATTAACAAGATGTACAATAGCACGATTATTCCAACACCCACCCAACAGAGGCCAAAGCCGATTGCGTCCTGTTTCGTGAGCTTCCAGAATTCCCAGTTCGTGCCGGGAAACATCTTGTCGCGTTCGACGAGCGATGGGTCTTCGATACGTTTTCTAACTTCGAGTGCATCGTATTCTGGATCGGCATGAGCGGGCGTGTGAACACGAGCGTAAAATTGCCGGAGCACCGTCTCGCTATTCGTCTTCGTAATAAGACTGACTATGAATAAAACAAGAAACGGGAAAATTATATCGAAAAGAAACGAAGCTGCAGAAAGTCCGGCTTTCGAGAAGGACGTAAGATCGACACCGGTCAGGCCGATGATCCAAAGTTGGAATCGAAATTGTCCTTCACCTATTTTTTTTGCGCTGGTAGAATTGTCTTCATATTTGATGTTTTCAAAATAAACGCCGGTCGGAAGTTCGCGATTGATTTTTACAATTGTATCGCCAATGACTTTTGCCCGTCCTTCGGCTACATCTTCTTTTTTGGCACGGACAAACTCGTGTTCTTCTCTCATATTCGTTACGATCGTCAGCTTCGGGCTTTCTCGCAACGATTTTATTGCCGGGACCACATTCGGTACCACAACGGTGATCGCAATCGAGAGCAGCATTTGCACGATGACTGCCTTTGTTGTAAGCCGCCGCCAGAAATAGACGAGCCAAAGCGACGGTCCAATGATCGTCCCGATCGAAAGCACATATTTGAAGACGACGAAAATATCATTCGTCTCGTATGCGAATGCGATGCCGCCTATGAGCACGAAGAAAATCACGATACGTCCGGCTAAAATTTGCATGCCCTCGGAAGTGTGCGGACGAAGCGGCACCAGAATATTTTTCGTAAATGCCGCCGACCATTCCAAACTCGATGACGCTTTCGAAGCCATGTTCGCGGCGAGCACGCTGGCGATCATCAACCCCACGAAACCAACGCCGAGGAGGTCCTGCGTCATCGTGCCCCAAATGTAAGTCGCGTCCGAAAGCTGCCCGGAATAAAGTGCAACGGCGATGAGCCCCGTGAGTGCCCAGCCGATCATAATAAAACGCTTGACGAATGCGCCGGTAATCATCCCCACGCGCGCGGAACGGTCGTCTTTTGCCGCGCCACCGATCGTAAAGCTCCGCGGCGCAAGGCCGATCAGGTTGACGAGCACCATCGTCGCCACGAACCACCAGGTATATTCGCTGCCTGCGCCGGAGCCGAACAAGTGGAACATATCGTCGGAAACTCTCGCGTGAAGTCCGCTAAATCCCCCAAGTTTTACCAAGCCAACAGGAATAAGGATCACCGATAGGAAGAGGATCATCACACCTTGCAGCACGTCCGTATAAGCTGCCGCAAAGAGCCCGCCCATAATAACATACGCTGCCGTTATACCGCCATAAATCAGATAAAACGTTGTAAGATGGACATAGGATATGCTGCTCGTGATCGTACCCTCCCGAGCATCTTCTTCGAGGACCGTCAGACGCATCTTGAGCGAGTCGGGAAGTGCACCATGTGTCTCCCGTGCTTCGAGCGATTGCATCTCCGCAAAGAGCGCCACACGGTGCTGCTCATCGGCAGTGTATTCGGATGCCGGTTTCAGCATTACAGCCTGCACCGTCTTACCCGTAATAAGATAACCGATCGACGAACCATAGATCGCCGCAAGCAATAGATAAATTGCGAATAAGCCGCTTAAGAATTTCGACTCGAACCGATGCTCGTAAATATCGCCCGGAGCTACATATCGTGCGCGACGCTGAAGGACCGACGTGAACCAATAAAACGGCGTAATAAAAAGAACGAGATTCTGAAACCACACGCCCTGCAATCCCTGGCGGTAAATTTCCCGCGTCACGCCGGCGGCCTGATCGGCCGAGACCATATTGCCAAAATTCAGGAAGCCCATCATCGCGCGGCCAAAGCTGCGATCTGCCTGAAAAAAATCTTTCGTCGAATGAATGCGACGCTGCGTTCGCCATCCGATAACGATCAGGATGGCGAGATACAGCGCGACAATCGCCCAGTCGATAATATGCAGGCCGAGGAATCTCACGGCGCTAATCTACGAAGAAATATCGCCCGTGGGCTGGACGCAGCAATGGGTGCGCGCCTCGCACCTTTTTCGAAATATCAGCCTTCGAACAATCCCCAGGCACCCGCGCGCCGGAAATGGTGGACGGCCAGCGGCTCGCGAGGTTGATTCATATTATATTTATTCGATAACGCTTCGATGAGTTGGTGCATGTAATCGGCATAAGCGCCGGTGCCCGACATGCGAGTTCCCCAATTCGGATCGTTCAGCTTGCCATCGCGTATCATTCGTATGCGGGTCATCACGCGGTTCGCTTTTTCCGGAAAATTCGTTTCGAGCCAATGCGTAAAGATCGGCGCAACCGCATACGGCAGCCGTAAGATCGTGTGCGCGACGCGCGTTGCGCCCGCCTCGCTCGATCGTTTCAGGATCGACGGCACTTCATTATCGTTCAGTCCCGGAATGATCGGCCCGACCATCACGCCCGTCGGAATCCCGGCTTTGCTTAACTCCGACATCGCCCGAAGCTTCATCTCCGCAGTAGAAGTCCGCGGCTCGAGCTTACGCCGCAGGTCCGGATCGAGCGACGTGACCGAGAGCAGCGTGCTGACAAGGTTTAGCTTCGCAAGCTCTTTCAGCAAATCCAGGTCCCGAAGGATTAGCGCATTTTTGGTCAGGATGCTGACCGGATTTCGAAATTCGAGAAAGACCTCCAGCAATTGCCGCGTGATCTTATACCGCCGTTCGGCCGGCTGATAGCAATCGGTATTACCGCTCATCATGATAGACTGCGGCATCCAGTGCGGCTTGCTGAACTCTCGCCGCAGAAGCTCCGGCGCATCGCGCTTGACCATGATCTTCGTTTCGAAGTCGATCCCGGCATTGAAGCCCAGGTACTCATGGTACGGCCGCGCCCGGCAATACGCGCAGCCATGCTCGCAGCCGCGATAAGGATTCAGCGAATAGGACATCGGAATATCCGGGCTGTCGTTCTTAAAAAGAATGCTCTTCGTGTGGTCCTGAAAGAATTGCGTCTGGATGACCGGCAGCTCTTCGGCCAGCGTTTCCCAGCCATCGTCGAACGTCTCGCGGCTGGTCGTCTCGAACCGGTTTGGGGTATGTAATTCTGTTCCTCGCATAGTGGTGTTCCTTCGTAAATAGGTGCCTATTAAAGTACCACCAAATATAACACCAAATTATTACCCTTGCAAATTAATTTTAAGAATTAATCAATTGGCTGTTCATAAAAAGTGCTGAAAACCCAGTTCCCCGAAGCCCGGAAATTTTTGAGACCGGTGCAAAAACTTCCTTTTCTGAAATTTCCTGAAAACTAATTTTTGCCAAATTATATAGTGCGTGTACAATTGTAAATTCATGAACATTGACGCCGTACTTAGACTTACGGGTTTTCGGGAACTAAAATTTCGGAATTTTCCAAAGCCTCTTGAAAAAAAATGGAAAACGGTTTTGGCGGTTTGCTATTCTCGGCGGACGCATCTTAGTCGCGGAGCGACGGAGTACCCGCAGCCCAGGGTGGAGCGAAGCGGAACCCTGGGTGGTTTCGGGTTTGGCGGTCTAGGTTCACAAGCCCTGAAAGGGCGTTGTAATATCGCGGCCGCAACATCGCCCTTTCAGGGCTAATAACTTTTCAATCGCAATCGACCCAGGGTTTCGCTTCGCTCCACCCTGGGCTGCGAGTACTTCGTGGCTCCGCCACTAATACATGCCATCTCTCCGGGCCACTGTCTCATAAAAAATCCGCGCACCCCGGTCCCCAAAATTTTATATTCCCCTCCCGCTTGCGGGAGGGGTTAGGGGAGGGCGCAGCGGCGGATAATAATTTAGCCAGAAGCTGATCGCCAACCCCGAATCCCTCCCCCGGCCCCTCCCGCTGGTGCGGGAGGGGAGGAGTTTTTAAAATAAGGGCTTAGGGGAGGATGCAGCGGTGGATAATAATTTAGCAGAAGTTGATCGCCGAGCGAAGGCAGAATATTTTTCTAAAATGTACGCATGAGTTTAAACTTCGTCATTGTGCTTTTCTCTGGCACTGTTCTTGGGTTAAGGTTACGTATATTGTTAAGGTATTTTTATTAAGGTTATCTATTAATATCGGTAGATAAGAATTGTTTAGTATTATCGTCCTATGACTCCCGAAAATCGCGCGAAACTGGCGGACTTAATCATAACGCGAAAAGATGTGCTGCTCCATGAATGGCGCAAGCGAGTACGACCGAGCCTCTCGGAAAAGAAACTCGAAACTCCGATCCTAAACGATGAGCTGCCGCAGTTTCTCGATGAACTCGCCCGCCGCATTCGGGACATCGATCACCCTCACTCCTGGACGGACGAGGTGAATACCGAAACGGAGTTGAGTAATATGGCAGTCAACCACGGTAAGCAGCGGTTTCAGACTGGCTACGATGTGGTCGAAGTCCTGAAGGAATATGGTATATTGCGTGAGGTCATTACCGATACCGCTGAAGCGGATTCGATCCTCATCGCGGGTAAAGGCGGGCAGGTCTTCAGTTTTATGTTCAATAAAGCTGCGGCGGTCGCAACAGAAGCATTCCAGCGCGAAAAAGAGCTGGAAGCGCAGCGCCGCCGTAAAGAATATCTTGCCTTCGTCATGCACGATCTCAAGACTCCGCTCAATGCGATTATGGTCGCCGCGCATGTCATCGAGGAAAGTCACGATAACCCAGAGGCTATGGCGGAAATGATACAAATCATTTTACGCAGTGGGGAGCGCCTCAACGAGTTTATCCAAAAAACGATCGAGCGCGAAAAGGACGGCGTATCCGAAGGCATCGAAGATCTTATCCCGAGAAATTTCGAATTGTGGCCGCTCGTCCAGTCTGTGATCGAGGAGCATAAAGTGCTCGCCGAAGATTCCCAAACCGCCATTCTTAATCTTATCCAGGCGAATCTCACGATCTATGCGGACGCGGTCGCACTCAAGACCGTCTTCCGAAATCTGCTCTCGAATGCGATCAAATATGCGCCGGGAGGTGAAATTGTAATTGGGACTGCAGTCCGTAGCGACGCGGTCGAATGCTGGGTCCGCGATTCCGGTACCGGGATTCGGCCCGAGCGTTTAGATAAAATTTTCGAAAAAGGCGAGAAAGATCCTTCGAAAAAAGGCAGTACCGGACTGGGCCTTGCAATGGTCAAAAAAATAATCGAAGCGCACGGCGGAAATGTCAGTGTCGAGAGCAAAGTAGGGGAAGGCTCGACGTTCCGGTTTGTGCTGCCCATGAAGGTCGGCAATCCATCGCAGGGTCCTTCGATACAGATGAAATCGCTGAGTCCAGTATAAAGGTGAATCCAGTATAAGGGCTCAACATTTCACTTAAGACCGTTTAGAAATTAAATCCGTAACTGACGGTCAGGAAGAGTGCGCTCAGGTTCGTCAGCGATTGGGAGGTCGTGCTTTGGATCGCGCCGGGATAGGGGATAATAAAATATCGTAGGCTTGCTCCGAAACTGCTCTTGCGGTCGGTCCCGAAATTCGCGCCGATCCCAACAAATCCACCGGGGATGATCTTCGCCTGCGCGTTACCGAATGCAGTAAAGAAATCTTCCGCATACGGGGTTGTCATCGCCATAACGGGTCCGGCTCCGGCGGTTACATACGGGCGTAGGTTATCGCTGAGTCCATCGCGGAAGACGCGGTATTGAATGCTCGCCATAAGGGGCAGCACGAAAATCCGGTTGATCTTATTCAGGTTGATAAGATCGAATTCGCGGGAGCCTTCGGCGGTCCCGATATCGAGTGAAATCTCGGCGGTCACATCGGGATTGAATGCATGGCTAAAATAGGTGCCGCCTCCGAAACCGTAATCGCTGAACGATCCGGTGAATCCCCAACTATTGCTATACATCCTGGCACGCTCAGCTTCGCTCTGCATGAGCGGCTGCGATGGCTGGAAAACAATTGCAGTATCGGATTGTGCCGGAGCATTGCCGGTAGAGCCGATCGGCGTCTGCGCGCGCGAACTCGTGGCTATAGCTGCAACGAATATAATTACTCCAATAAATTTTACGACCGATTTTAATTCCGATGCTTTCATAACCCCTCCGCGAATAATGCGCCGCACGAGCGTTCTCGTATGAGCGCGGCAACCTGCTATTTTTTCAAAGACTTTTTCACAGACCTATAACTCCAACCTGACCTCTGATATAACAGTTCATCATGAAAGTTCCGGGCGACTTACTATTTTTTCACACGTATAACACGCTTGGTGTGCGCCCACTGCGGCGCACCTCTAAAAGATGATTTAGTCGATGCCGAGTATGAAGAGCTTCAAATACGAAGTTTCCGGCATGGCCACGAGTACAGGATGATCAATTCCCGCGCCACGCTCTTCGAGAATAGTAACGGCTCGGCGGGATCGAATTCCAGCTTCGTAAACGATGTCCAGCAGCATTTCCCGCGATAGATGATGCGAGCAGGACGCGCTAACCAGCACGCCGCCTGTTCCAAGGCGGCGCATGGCATTGGTATTCAGCGCGAGATACCCTTTTCGCGCAGCCGCTAGATCTTTTTTCGATTTAGCCAGCGCAGGTGGATCGAGAATAATGAGATCGAATTCATCCGATGAGTCGTGCAAATAATCGAAGCAATCGGCCGCTTCGGTGGTAATCCGGTCCTGCACTTCATTAAGGGAAGCGTTGATAGCAAGTTTACCCAGCGCGCTTTGGGACGCATCGACTGCGATCACGGAGGAGGCTCCGGCGAGCGCGGCATTGAGCGCGAAGCCGCCCTCATTCGAAAACAGATCGAGCACGCGCGCACCGGGACGAATGAAATCGCGGACGCGCGTTCTGTTTTCCATTTGATCAAGAAAAAAACCTGTCTTTTGTCCGGCGAGTACATCGATATCGAATTTCGTCCCGGCTGAATCGTGGATTTGTACCCGGGTATCGCTTCCGAGCACCACCTGCTCGATGAGTGGCAATCCTTCGAGTTTGCGCAGGTTCGAATTGTTCTTCTCGACGATCGCCCGCGGATGAAAAAGAGATTCGAGCAGCGATACGAGCATCGCTTTCCGGACCTCGAATCCAGCGGATGTAATCTGGAAGGAGAGTATATCGCCAAACTGGTCGATGATCAGCCCAGGGAGGAAATCGCTCTCGCCATGTACCAGCCGCACTGCGTTGCGGCGTGTAAGTAATAAATCGCGTCTGGACGCCGCCTGCAAGATGCGCCGGCGAAAGAAATCCTCATCGATACTTTCCCGAACATCGCGTGTAAGAAGCCGCGCAGCGATCAGCGAATTGGGATGGTAGAAGGCATGACCAATGGGCGCATTATCGGCTTCACGCACGAGCGTGATGACCGTGCCGGCCGGAATATCTTTCGGCACTTCGACCAGTTCATTACTGAAGGCCCAGAGGTGACCGCCGGTCAAACGGCGATCTTCTTTTTTGCGAAGGCGGAGTTCGGGATAATTTTGCATAATTCGAGAAGCAGCAAACATCCCGGAACCGCTAATGATTGATGCTCCGTTGGGAATGCGCTACAATATTGCGCCTTCCAAAAACAACATGCTTCGACGCGTTTCTCTTTTCTTCATGCTTGCATCGCTGGCAGTGGCGGCGTGCTCTCCATTTCCGGATATCAATTCAACGAATACATTCAATATTGTTCGTTCTGTCGATTTTCCGATCTCGAATACAATTAGTGCCGGGACCGATACGAGTATTTCCGTCGCGACATCCATCGACACATTGAACGATTACGGACAGTATGAGACCTCGGCGTATTTGCTGCATTCATCGACTGTCACGCGCATTTCGCTACATTCGAGTGATGAAAGCTTCACACTCGATAATCTGATCTATGCGCGTATACTTATCGGCGCCGATACTATCGCTTTCGATTCCATCCCGCCGTTTACCGGCACGACTTACGTCGTGTCCGGCCTCACCGGCACGGATGTAACGTCCTACCTGCGCGATACGTCATTTACCTCTACGCTCCAGTTCAAGCTCGCAAAAGCGCCATCGAACCCGGTAAGGGTCACCGCCAGCATGACAATCGTTCATACGGCGCTCGTACCTGTTGGTTAGTAATATACAAGGATTTTAACGGCCGACATCTTGTTTCAAAGAATTATGGAACATCCTATTCCTCAGCTTCCTCAAAAAAACGATCTGCTGGCAAGAATAACCTCCGATGCCGATACACTCCATGGGAAACCTCGTATCAAAGGCACGCGAATTCCGGTCTATTTGATCGTTCAGCTTATTGCTGCCGGTGAAAGTGTGAAGACCATTCTCGAAGACTATCCATCGCTCACCGAGCAAGACGTTCGCGCAGCTCTCTTCTATGCTGCGAAACTCACGGAATATGAAGCCTATGCAATATGAACGCAGCTTTTCTGCTCGATGAGAATATTCCCTATTCTTTAATTGAATTTCTGGAGAAGCGCGGCCACATAACTCACCATGTTCGCAAATTAGGAAAAGTTGGAATTCGCAATGGCGAAGTGTATCAATTGGCTGTAGACTTGCAGGCGTGGATTGTAACTCGCGACAAAGATTTTCGCAGCTATGTCAAGTTTCTTACGTATCAAGTACCCGGAGTCATTGTCATTGAATCGGAAACGGAACTTACCAGGAAGCAAGTCGTAAATGTTTTCGATCGATTTCTATCGTCATTTGAATCGATGCTCTCGGAGAAGAGGCTCATTGTTCTCGAAAACCACGAAGTCAAAATTATAGAAGGGAAATAGCTTCTTGGCTTGCCATAGCTGATAATCGTTCATACGTCGCTCGTACCTGTGAGTAAATAGGAGAGATGTTCCGGAACAAACCCGGCTGTCCGGTGTTATTTGCCTCTCTATATTAGCGAGCGGAGAGGAAAACTCCGCATTTAGTTAACAATAAACGATTTTTGACAATGGCAATCAGCAATCCTCGTCCTACAACTGGGGCGAATAAGAATTCGAAACGCGTGGGCCGCGGTGAAGGCTCAGGACATGGCAAGACTTCGACGCGCGGGTCCAATGGCGCAGGGTCGCGCTCCGGTAATAAGTTCAGGCCCGGCTTTGAGGGCGGCCAGATGCCGC
>DASZLH010000039.1:0-8630 GCA_035552495.1 Kapaibacterium sp. (SeqCode)
TCTCCTTTCTGTTCGAATTTAACAAGCAATGGAACGCTGGACCGAGCGCTCGAACCAAATTCATCGAAGTGAAAGATTGCAAATGCTTGCTGTGATGTATCGCGCGCGGATGTCACCATCGCTTGTTCAAATTCCAAAGGATCGCGATAAGCCGATCGCGATAAACGCAGTTCATCGATGCTAAAATCATTTTCGGAAGCAGAATCCCCGATTTCAACTGATGTTATATTTTGGAATAGCTCGTTCGACAAATCGACAACAGTTGGTGGGCCTGCGTCAATAAATAGACGAAGTTTATTAGACGAATCCCGCGAGAGTACCACATTATGCCATGTGCCATCATTGACAATCGCGCGCACCGCTTCGATCACTTTATTTTCCGCACCCCGCGAGCGTAATAAGGGTTGTCCAAGCAACCCGGTGCCAAGCTGGAGTTTCGTTTTATCGCTTCCGAATTGCAAAAAAGTTTGCTGAATGCCTGTCGTTCGGAACCAACATTCTATCGAGAATGGACGATCGAAAAATTGGGCGAGCAATTCGGGCCGCGTGTGCAGCGTGGCGATAGCATTTTTTTTACCTTCGGCAACGAGCGCGCGAGCATTTTCGGATATACGTTCGAGTCGGATGGTTGCTATGAGCCGCTTCGAGGTTATACCTGCGAAAGAAAAATCGAGCTTCGGAGGAAAGACCATTCGCCACTCCGTATTGACAGGCTTTGCTCTTTTGGTTTTCGGATCTATTTCTCGTGGTGCATCCGGATTGCTTCGTTCGACCAAGGCAGCTTTAACGGTTGCACTTTGGTCTGCCTTCCCGCTTGGAAGGGACTTCGTGGTAAACACAATAAAATACGCGATTCCATCCGCATTCGGATCGAAATCATCCGATACATCCGCAAAAGCTAATACATTATCTCCCGGCTCTTTCGAAAACAAGCTGCTTATTTCTCCACTTTGCGGAATATGAACGGAATGATCGCTTCCAGCTTCGACGCGATACGCTCGCTTTAATTTCCAAGACGCCGGGAAGTCGATCGCAAGCGTACGATCGATGCCTGTCTCGCGCGGACTGGCAGATACAATAACAGTAATATCATCTCCTTCCGGAATTTCCTCCGGTGCTCGGACGAACGCGATCTCTCCGGATGCATGGGCAGTAGAAGCGAAGAGAAAAAGGATTAAAGAGTAACGGGCAACGAATAACGAGTAAAAAGTAATGAGTCGAAAAATTATTTCCGCACGACGGTTAAACACTATAGCCCGCTCGTTACTCGTTAGTCATTACTAAAAAAAAATCAATTTCGCATTTTTGCGAGATAATCCAGTCGCTCTTGCAATTGAGCTTTGGGAATCAGAAGCTTATCTTTTCCAAAAATTCCTTCTTCCGGCGTGCGAAACGAGAGCTCGTAATCTTTGCTCATAATGATCGCTTCTTCGGGGCAGACTTCCTCGCAAAAGCCGCAGAAAATACAGCGCAACATATTGATTTCAAAGACGACGGGATAGCGCTCTTTCAGCAATTCCGTTTCGCTTGCACGAACTTCGATCGCGAGCGGTGGGCACACACGCGAACATAGCCCGCACGCTACACAACGCTCGACACCATTATCTTCCATCACAAGCACGGGCCGACCTCGAAATGACGCGGGTGGATCCCACCGTTCTTCGGGGTACTGCCGCGTGAACTTCGGGCGAAAGATATGCTTGAACGTTGTAAATAACCCGCGAATAATTTCGGGAAGATAGAGCTTCTCCCAAAATGTCAGCTTTCTCGACGCGGTACGATTATTATATTTCGATCGAAATTCCATGACGACAATCTTCTGTTTTAGTGAACGAGATAAATTCTCTCGAATGCCGTAAGAACGATATTGATAATACCGAGTGGCAAAAGCACTTTCCATCCCAGATTCATGAGCTGATCGTATCGGAAACGCGGGATCGACCAGCGTACCCAGATAAATACGAACAGCAGGCCAAGTACTTTCAGTGCAAATGCGAGAACTCCAATGATCGTCATTGCAAGGTCCGATAACCCAAGTTGGTCGATAAACGGCACATGCCATCCACCCAAAAAGAGGACGGCCATTACGGCACTCGCCGCGATCATATTCGCATACTCCGCGAGAAAGAACAGCGCGAACTTCATCGAACTGTACTCCGTATGGTAGCCACCGACAAGCTCCGGCTCGGCTTCCGGAAGATCGAATGGAAGACGATTCGTCTCAGCAAATGACGATACGAAAAAGAGTAAAAATCCGATGGGAGCGCGAATGATATTCCAAAGGCCATTCGCCTGCGACGAAATAATACCATTGAGATCGAGCGTCCCGCAGAGCATGATGACGCTAAGGAGGCCAAGTCCAAGCGTTAATTCATAGCTAATCATTTGCGCACTCGAACGGAGCCCACCGAGCAGCGAATACTTCGATCCGCTCGACCAGCCGGCCAACGTAATACCGTACACTCCAATCGAAGTCAGCGCAACGATAAGCAGCACTCCGATATTAATATTCGATGCGATAGTGAGTGGAATAATTCGGCCCGCAATCGTTAGTGTATGTCCAAATGGAATGACCGAGAGCACACTGAAGGCAATCGTAATCGAAATTACCGGCGCGACCCAATGAAACCACTTCTGCGCCATCATGGGCTCGATGTCTTCCTTGAGCAGCAATTTCAATACGTCCGCCAGCGGCTGCAACAGCCCAAGCGGGCCAACTCGATTGGGCCCGATACGGTCCTGAATCCAGGCACTCACCCAGCGTTCGAGCAGGACAAGATAGGAAACCGCCGTCAGTACGACGAAGAGAACGATGACTATTTTAATGAGTGCTTCCAATATCATAGTATTACACTTCCTACACTTTCGATCCGCTCGGTCGATGACTGATAGACTTCCTGATAGATTGGCTCTTTTACCGCTCCGTGTTTGCTCGCGATCGGTTGCCCAAGATCACTGAGCGATTCATACGACATGCCTTTGAACTCCGGCAGGAGTTTTGCAATTTCTTCGAAGACATCTTCGCTGTGCAGATAGCCCCAATGTTCGCCCAGGTTATTCGCAACAAGCTGCGCAAAACGCCATCCTTCGCGCGCGTCACGCTTGTTACCGCGCGCCCACTTATCGAACGGCGAACCGAAGCGGTCCAGACGAGACATGTGCAGGTGATCGATGCCACGGACCTGGTATTTCGTGGTAACAGCAGGACGCAATGCCTGCACCCATCCTTCGAAATTCACGAATGTCCCTTCGTGCTCGGCCCAGTGAGATGAGCTAAATACAACGTCCGCACGATGCGAAGTGACCGTAGTATTTGCCGAATGACACGCGAAGAACTCGACATGTTCGAATGCTTCGAGTAGCTGCGGATCGGTCAGGAAATTATCTTCGAGCGCATAGACTGCTTTGATCTTTCGCGATCTCAGAAGTTCTAACACCGTCGTAGAAGCCGATTTTTCTCCATAATAGTGGGGATAATGCCCATCGGCCACACACCCGGCCAGCGTTGCACCTTGCACATTCGGAGTTTTATCGGCGCGCAGCAGCATCCGTTCGTCTTCTCCACTCAAATGTGGAAGAAATGGAATCGCATGCTTGCCAAATTTTTCCCTCGCGAGCTTTACCATCGTGTAATTATCTTCGAGGGTTGCGTACGCCGAGCCGATCAGGAGCACTTCATCTTTATGATACTTTTTAAGTTGTTCGGCAGTGTAACGCGCAGCCGCATCGTAATTGGTGGGCTGCTGCAGGCCATTGACATCGCGCATAAGTGGCCCGCTAATGCGTTCTTCATTGACCGGCGGATAAGCATTCAGCCGACCGTAATCGCACATCCAATACGTATTGACATTCGGATTATTGCGCGGCTCCAGGCGGAGAATCTCATTGTTGCGAACGCCGACGCGGATATTGCAGCCCCGCGAGCAACCCGGGCAAACAGAATCTGTGAACGACATATCCCACACGCGCGCCTTGAACCGAAAATCACGGCTCGTAAGCGCACCCACCGGACAAATATCGATCACGTTCATCGAAAGATTATTGTCGAAACTTTCGGACGGTATCGCTTGAATCGTTACATGGTCACCTCGCTCGACGAACGTGAGCACCGGTTGCTCCGCAACTTCCTGCGCAAAACGAATACAGCGCGAGCAGGAAATACAGCGCTCACCATCGAAGAGCACATTCGGCCCGAATGGAATACGCTTGTCTTTGTGCGTCTTCTCTTCGACGAATCGTGAAACACCGCGGGAGTGTTCGAACGCATAATCCTGGAGCTTGCACTGCCCCGCTTCATCGCAGATCGGACAATCGAGCGGATGGTTGATGAGCAAAAATTCCATCACATCTTCGCGGCCCTCGATTGCTTTTTCTGAAAGGGTATGAATGGCCATGCCGTCCGATATGGGTGTGGCGCATGCGATCTGCAGCTTTCCCATTTTTTCTATTTCGACCAAACACATGCGGCAATTCCCGGCGACAGATAACGCCGGATGCCAGCAAAAATGAGGGATGTCGATCCCATTCTCGAGCGCGACCTGTATTACAGTCTGCCCAGTTTGCGCTTCGTACTCGGTCCCGTCAATCGTAATTTTAGGCATGCTTTCGGATATGTTGGGAGTTCAAACAGTCTTAAAAGAGAAATCCATCCCTATTCTCATACATGAAATAGAACTATCTTCTTCCGTATTTCAAAAATCCTATCTATTCTTAAGTGCAAAAATAAGACGTCGCGGAATATAGTTACTAAGTTCGTGTTGTATTCGGACGGATACTTATGAAGATATTAGGAATTATAATTCTTATAATTTGGAGCGTGGCGCGTGCCGTGCGGAAAGCACAGCGCGAGCAACAACAACGCCGGCTAACCATGAGCGACGCGAAGGGCGCCGTTCTTTCGCCGGATCGCTCCGCAATAGTAGAATCAAGAGATTCTCAGCGCTCGAGCGATCGAATCCGCTCGATAGAACCGCAGCAGACTCCCGAAGAGGATGAATCCATTGTCGAGTTGATTCAACCCATCGATGGGCCGGATATGGAAGCATATAATCAGACAGGCATCGTCGCTACGACCGGTATCAGTTTTGATAAGCGCTCGCTAAAGACTTTTTTTGTAACACGCGAAATCTTAGGCCCTCCCCGCTTCCGAAGCCCCTTCCGGCCAAGCATTCGCAAATAAAAAGATTCACGGATGGCCTCCGACGGCAAACAATCGGAATTTTCAGAAATTCTCGAACGGAAAAACTTCGATACCACGACGTTCTTTTCCGTGCTATTACTCACCGCCGCAGGATTTCTTGCAATTTATAGTGCAACCTATGCTGCGAATAATAGCATTCGGTTTACCTCGCAATTACTGGTAGCCGCGGCTGGAGTTGGGGCAATGATCGTTATGGCACTGCTGCCCGTCCGCTGGCTTCAAGTTATCTCCTATCCGCTCTATGTCATTAGTCTAGTGCTACTGGTCTTTGTGATGTTCAAAGGCAAACTCGTCTATGGCCATCGAAGCTGGATCGCGATCGGATCGATGCAATTTCAGCCATCCGAAATAGCGAAGCTCGCGACCATTTTTACAATCGGTGCCTTTTTAAATAAAGGGCGTGACCTTTCGAAGCTGAAAAATATTTTGATCGTAGGGGCACTCGTTGCGATACCAATTGCACTTATTCTAAAAGAGCCGGACCCGGGGACCGCCGTAATTTTTGCCGGACTCCTCATTCTTCTACTGCTCTGGGCTGGTGTCGATTTATTTCTACTTGCCGCAGCGGTTATCCCCGCCCTGGTTGCTATTTTATCATTATTTGGAGAAATGCCAACTACGATTTCCGTTCTTGCGGGCGGTGCAATCCTGTTTTTTATTTTTCGACGGAATTTGGTCCTGACTGTACTTGCATTCGGCATTGTTATCGCCGTAGCATTCTCGACGAATTTTATATACGATCACTTGCACCAATACCAACGCAATCGTGTGCAGGTCGTGCTCAATCCTGAACTCGATCCATTGGGCGCGGGCTACAATGTCATTCAAACCCGTATGGCCATTGGCTCTGGTGGCCTAACGGGGAAAGGATATCTAAAGGGGACGCAGACTCAACTTCGCTATGTGCCGAAGCAATGGACGGACTTTATCATCAGCGTGCCTTCGGAAGAATTTGGATTTATTGGAGCGGTTGTGATCCTGATGCTTTATTTGTTCGTAATCTTTCGAGGGGTCGCAATCGCTTCCAGCGTACGCAGTATTTTTTCGAGTGTTGTAGCCATCGGCATCGCAGGGATTTGGTTTTTACACGTGACCGTAAATATTGGGATGGCCCTCGGACTGATGCCGGTCATCGGCATTCCCCTTCCATTCATGAGCTATGGCGGATCGGCGTTGCTAACCAATCTTATTATGGCCGGTATTCTGATGAACCTATACCGGAATCGGAAGGTGTTATTTTAACGTCGGCGTGGCGGGATTTGAACCCACGACCCCTACTACCCCAAAGTAGTGCGCTACCAGGCTGCGCCACACGCCGAAAGATCCAGAACCGGGATTACGCGGATTTTGCGGATTTTCTGGATTAATTTTTAAGATTCGAATGAGCTAACAGGGTCATTCCTTTCGCCGTTCCGAGACTTATGGGCCAGCGATCTCAGCATTGGATCTTGCTATATTAATCATTCGTTCTTGTTCCGAAAGTGTCCGACTGAAAAAATGCCCTCCGGAGCCATCGCGACGCGCGACAAAATATAAAAAGGGATGTTTCGCAGGATAAAGCGCAGCCCGAATGCTTGCAGCTCCGGGATTGCAAATTGGTCCGGGAGGTAAGCCTTTATTCAGATACGTATTATAAGCGGTCGGCTGCTCCAGATCGTCATGTGTAATTGGCCGCGTTAAATGAAGACCATACTGAACGGTCGGATCGGCATCGAGCTTCATACCGATGTGAAGGCGATTAAAATAGACTCCTGCAATAGTATCTCGTTCCTGTGGTACGCGCGCTTCTGCCTCCACGATCGACGCAAGCGTCATAATTTCGGGCATCGAATATTCGTCCTCATCGGATCGAGCATACAATGAATCTGCAACGATATGCTTCCAGCGCTTAATCATACGTGTGATGAGCCCTTTAGGATCTGCACTCAATAAAAATTCATACGTATCGGGAAAAAGGTATCCTTCGGCCGATTGCGCTTCTTGTGGAATCCCGAGGCCATGTATAAAGGCAGTGTCTGTTGCGAAACGCATGAAAATTCCTGAGTCGAGCCCGAGTTTCTCTTTCGCAATGGAAGCCGCATGATACATCGTAATTCCTTCGGGAAACGTCGCCTGCAATATCAGTGAATACTCGCTGCCCGTTAATCGCCGGACTACTTCCATATTGGAAAGTCCGGGTGTAATCCGATAGAGACCGGCATGTAAATCTTTTGCAGCATCGAGCACACGTGCTGCAATTTGAAATGTCCATTTCGAACGGAGCAAGTGATGTACATCCAGCGAATCAGCCAATTGTGATACGGTCATTCCGCGCGGGATGGCAACGATCTCATCCCGAGCAGATATTTTTTTATTTTTTAGGAAAAAAATAAAATAAATCGAGATGACCGCCAAAAAAAATACAATCAGAAAAATGGTGCGAATCCTCATACGCCAGAGAACAAACAGCGAGCGCGCTGCATTCATGCAGCGCGCTCATCTGGAAATATTGTCCGCTCTTTTTTACGGAAGTGCGAACTTTAAGCTGGCACCGCCAGTAAGCGCGGTCACCTTAAGATCGTTACCCTGAATGCGCGTGGCGCTATTCAGCGGATACGTATAAAATGCTTCTGGAGAGAACCAGATCGTATTCGATCCGTTGACCGGAATGTCGTAACCAATACCGGCTTTGAGCGCTCCCAGTATATTTTCCTTGTCGGGGATTTCGACCGTCGAATGCGTCGCGTCCTCGATGTGCATACTATGAGCGTAGGTCGCATTGACCGGAGAGGTAATCTCACCGCCCGCAAGCACGTGGAAATTATTGAAGCTGTACTTGAACATCAGGTCGCCGCCGACGGTGAGCAAGCTAACAACGAGCGGATCGGGAATACCACCAACTGCATTGTCGAACTGCACGCTATAGTCGTTATATACAATACGCGGCACGAGCATCATGTTCTTTAGAATCGGGATTTCCATACCGACGCTGAATTCCGGATTCGCAAGCCCGTGCGATTGATCGTAGCTGAGTCCATCGGGGGTCGTGAATGTACCGGATTCCTGCCAGTTTGCATTCGCGCCACCACCGGCTGTTACCGTAAGTGTGGTAGGCCACGTAACTTCCCCATTTAACTGACCGACGCCGCCCATTTGAGCAAACGCGTGGTTCGAAAGGCCAACGACCGCAAGCATAGCGACCGCAGAAGTACTGATAAGTTTTTTTAATGACTTGAGTGACATAATGTTAAATAATGAGTGAAATAAAATCGCAATCGGATTAATCGTTTTTCCCGTTTTTACGGGAGATAAATCCCGATTGTGCTGATAATGACTGATTGTGAATTAACTATACACCAAGCAATTGTTCGAACATCGTGCCACAACCTGCGTAAAGTTGGCTCAGGAGAAAATGAGGAATTTCTAATCTAAGATTTGCGAAAAAGTTGTG
>DASZLH010000040.1:0-3881 GCA_035552495.1 Kapaibacterium sp. (SeqCode)
GGCAGTTTTCTTTTCCGGCTTTGCATCGGAGGCAAAATCTGGCTCCGGTCGTCCGCCTGATTTATTTTCTTTTGCGACATGGCAAAATCCGCAGCGGACCCCGAGTGACATCGAGAAGGTGCGCATGGCCTTCGCTAAATCTTCCGGAGAGATATTTTTAGGAAGTACCTTCAGGTTCTTCGGGTGCTCAAATTCCGCCATAGGGTTTCCTTTCGGGCCGCCTTGTTCAGCGCCTTTTGGCGTCGTCACTTGTTGCGCATTCGATCGGACAAAAGCCAAACATGCTGCGATAATTAGGAAGAATGCGATAACGATTGCTTTATATTTCATATTTTTTGTTTTTGGTTACGACAATTACCATGACCGGTCACAAAAATACACGTTAATCGCCAGAGACTTATAAATTCCGCGATCTTATAATCAAAAAATAGCCTTAGATTTGCATTTGGGATTATTTTTGTATAGGAGTCTTCCAAAAGCTGAACAATGACGAACACAAGTGAGAACACGGGTAGGGACGCAACTTCAACAGGAGTGAAAGCGATCATCATGGCAGGTGGATTCGGTACGCGGCTGAGGCCGCTCACGATGAACCTGCCCAAACCGATGGTCCCGGTCATGAACCGGCCTATGATGGAGCATATTGTCCGGCTGCTAAAACGGCACGGAATGACCGATCTCACGTCGCTCCTCTATTTTCATCCCGACGCGATCACATCGTATTTCGGCGATGGCTCGAAGTTCGGCGTCTCGATGAATTACATTCGCGCCGAGGCGGATTTCGGCACGGCGGGAAGCGTCCGCAATGCCACGGAACAGCTCGGTATGACGGACCGCATTCTTATCATTTCCGGTGACGTGCTGACCGATTTCGATCTCTCGGCGGCGCTGAAGTTTCACGAGCAAAAAGGCGCGCTTGCCACGATCGTTCTTACACATGTAAAAAATCCGCTGCAATTTGGTATCGTCATGACGAACGCCGAGCAGAATATCACACGCTTTTTAGAGAAACCATCCTGGGGAGAAGTTTTTACCGATACAATCAATACGGGAATTTATATTCTCGAGCGCGAAGCGTATGACGAAATTCCCTATAAGCGAGAGTTCGATTTTAGCAAAGAGCTCTTTCCCTTACTTTTGAACAAAGCTGGTGCGCTTGCGGGGTATATTGCGGAGGGTTACTGGCGCGACATAGGAAATCTCAGCGAGTATCATGAAGCGCACATGGACGCACTTGCCGGGAAAGTACAGATCGAGATCGAAGGGCATCGGGCGCAAGGCGTGATTGCCGAAGAGGGAGTAGAGAAGGATGGCACAAGTTTCCGAGGGGCGAATATCGTTGGCCGCAATTCATCGATCGAAGCTGGCGCCGTATTGACAAATTCGATCGTTGGGGAAGAATGCCGCGTCGAAGCCGGGGCCATTCTTGAAAATTCGATTCTTTGGAATGGCGTTCGTATTGGGGCCAATGCTCATGTGAGCCATACCGTCGCGTGTAACAATGTGATCGTCGGACGACAGGCAACGATTGATGAGAATGTCTTTATCGGAGAAGGATCGCAAATCGGCGATGGAGCGCACGTCATGCCGAATATCAAACTTTGGCCCGGCAAGCGAGTCGAGGCGGGAGCGAAACTTCAAACGAGCCTCGTCTGGGAAGACCGATGGAATCGCGAGCTATTTACAAACTCGCGAATTTCAGGGATGTCCAATATTGAATTGGTACCCGAATTCGCGGCGAAAGTCGGCGCATCGCTTGGCGCGCATGTCGGAATGGGGCAGCGCGTGGTCATCAGCCGCGATAGCGACCCTGGTTCGCGCGTGCTCTCACGCGCGCTCACAAGTGGTCTCATGAGCGCTGGGGCAATCGTTGTCGATATGCAGGAAACGCCGATCCCACTTACGCGCCACCATTTGCGTGATGCACGGCACTCGGGCGGTATTCATATTCGCAAGAATCCGATCGACCGCAGGCGCTCCGATATGATCTTTTTCGATTCCGGTGGGTACGATCTGCCATCGAGCAAAGGCAAAGCGATCGAGCGATATTTCTTTGGCGAGGACTTTCCGCGTGCTCCCTTCGATAAAGTGGGCACTATCGAATTTCCGGCCCATACCGGTGAAATATATACGCGGCGTTTTAAGAGCGCGCTCGATATGGATCTCATCGCACGCACCCACTTCAAGCTCGCGATCGATTATGCGAATGGTATTGCCTCTACAATCTTTCCCAATATTCTCGGTGCGCTTGGCAGCGAGGTTGTTTCGATCAATGCATATCTCGAACCTTCACGGCTGACGCGCGGACGCGAAGAATTCGACCGCTCGACACGCCATCTCGCAAATGTTGTGAAATCACTCTCGTACCAGATTGGATTTATTTTGGATGCCGGTGGAGAGCGTGTGGGTGTGGTCGATGAGAAAGGACATATTTATTTGAATAACAGTCTGCTCACCGTGGTTACAAAGCTCTTTCTCGAAAGTGAAACGGCCCGCGGCAGGAAAGTAGAAAAAATTGCCGTTCCGATTTCCGCAACGAGTGAAGTCGAAGAACTTGCGCGGGAGCATGGCGTCGAACTTGTTTATACGAAGAATACTCATGCAGATATGATGCGCGCTGCAAGCGAAGAGCAGGTCTCGTTCGTCGGTGGAACCCTAGGTGGGGCGATCTTCCCCGATTATTTTTTTGCGGTCGATGGGATGTTCACTGTTGCGAAAATTCTGGAAATGCTGGCAGTGATAGGGAAGGACTTGGGCGAAGTCGCTGCTGATATGCCGCGTCATGCGCAAGTACGGCAGCAGGTATTTTGTCCAACCGAGCAACTCGGGAAAGTCATGCGCCATGCGATGGACCATTCCCATTCCATGAAGAAAATCCTTATCGACGGGATCAAATTCTATCCTCAGGATGGCAATGCATCCTGGGTACTGGTGCTGCCCGAAAAAGAGCGGCCCTACTGCGCAGTGCTCGCCGATGCGCCGACCGAACCAGAAGCAAAATCACTTTCGGAACAATATGCGCATTTAGTCGAGGAATGGCGGGAGGTGGCGAAAAATTAAGCTGAGAGAGGGAAAAAGCCAGTTTTACTCTATTTTTATACCCATGGAGATCAAGGGAACTCGCTTTTGTTACATAGCAAATGTTCTCGTAGCCCAAAACTATATTCATCATTATATTGGGCAACCTCAAAGCCTGAAGCTTACTAACTTGACGCTTACCGACTACCTTAAACCTGAGTATATTGAAATTGGGCTGAAAGCGGACTCGAAAGAAGAACTGCTGGATGGAATGTTCGCGCTTGCGGAGAAAAGTCCGCACGTCCTCGACCCAAAAAAAATGCGCTCGTCTGTCCTCGAGCGCGAGAAGATCATGTCCACCGGCGTTGGAAAGAATTTTGCGATTCCGCATGGCAAGACGGACGCTGTCGATGATATTGTTCTCGCCTTTGCCACGACTGCTGAGCCAGTCGATTATGCTTCGATGGATAACGAACCGGTCCGCCTTGTCTTACTATTAGTCAGCAAAGAAAGCCTCGTTGGGCAGCGGCTCAAGCTACTCTCCCGCGCTTCCAAAGTTATGAATTCGGATGCAGCCCGCACGGCCCTCCTGAATGCGAAGTCTGCGGAAGAAGCCCTCGCTATTTTCCACACAGAAGAAGACAAGATTGGAGAATAACGATTCGAGTATGAGGGAAAACACCTCTCAGGCTGTTCGCGAGCGTATTCAGGCGCCGCGAGGCACGAAAGATATTCTGCCGGCCGAAACTGCTAAATGGCGCGCAGTAGAGCAGGCGGTCCATGAAGTTGGGAGACTGTATGGGTATGGTGAGATTCGAACACCGAGTTTCGAGAATGTTAGGCTATTCAAACGCGCGGTCGGT
>DASZLH010000041.1:0-4229 GCA_035552495.1 Kapaibacterium sp. (SeqCode)
CGGAGTATTTCTGAATTAGTACAAGATGTCGATACGTCCGGCGTGCGTGTGACCCATCTGCAACTCGCTTGAACGATCCGGATACAATAATGCCAGAAGACGATAGCCCGCGTTATATTGCTGTCGAAGGACCGATCGGCGCGGGAAAAACGACCCTCGCGGAAATCCTTGCGATGCGGCTGCGTTCGCAGCTTATTCTCGAACGGTACGAAGAAAACCCGTTTCTTCCCGGTTTTTATGAAGATCGCCGCCGGCTCGCATTTCAGACGCAGGTATTCTTTCTTCTCTCGCGCTATCGGCAACAGCAGGAATTGTTTCAGACCGATCTATTCTATAATAGCGTCGTCAGCGATTATGTGTTTGCGAAAGACCGGATCTTTGCCGCCATCAATTTATCCGAAGATGAATTAAAACTCTACGACCAGATCGAATACGCTTTGAATAAGACCGTCCCCACTCCCGACGTTGTGATATACCTGCAAGCCAGCGTTGCACAATTAGAGGACGGCATTCTCCGGCGTGGACGGACATTCGAGAAAAAAATCTCGCGGGAATATCTTACGTCCGTCGTCGAAGCGTACAACGAATATTTTTTCCACTATCGCGATACCCGGCTCATTGTAGTCGATGCCGGCAGTATCGACTTTCTGGACCATCCGCAGCACGTCGAAATGCTGCTCAAAACTATCCATCGCTCCCCGCATCCGCCCGTCGAATATATTTCTTTGGCAGAACCTTCCGCCGTTCCCGGAACGCTTTTTTCGGGGACGTAATCTACTTAATTCTTTCTCACGAAGCGATTTAATTCTTCTGGCCACCCGCGTGTTTGGTCGTAATGGCTCTTGTCGATTATTTATTTTTCTTTTTCATATTTTATCTTATTTATCGGAGGCTGGTGCTGCCGTTTCGACAGGGTTACCGGGCGCGCGAGCGTGAACGCCATGCAGGCCGGCCTTTTTTTGGACAGCCAAAGCCACTTGATCCACGGATCGACCGATCGAAAGCAAAAGATGCTGAATTCCATGATATTGAATAATATGCGCGCGAAGGCTTCTGGGGAGTCATCCTGCGAGATCGTTGCAACTCATTGCTGCCTCCTAATGTAGGATTTGTGCTGTTCATATTTGTGCGATTGCTATTTTCTCTGTGAGACGATTTTTTAAGTTCTTTACACTCATCGGCGTATTGCTACCTATTGGAGCCATTCATGCTCAGACGGTAGAATGGGCAAGCGAAGTATTAGGTGTTTCATCCGAAAAAAAGGTGGAATCCCCGGCCGGATCCGGCAAATTTATCGAGCATGTGTACCGCGCGGAGCAGGTACTCGGCAAGCCCAATAAATGCCCGGCGACGGGCGATAGCCCCTGCGCATGGCTGCCCGCGAACGATCCGGACCAGGGCCCGACAGAAGAGTGGATCAAAGTTGGCTATGCAAAACCGATGCGGATCGCGCAGGTCGGGATTGCGGAAAATTTTTATCCGGGCGCAGTCGAAAAGGTTATTCTCTTTGACGATCACGATCATGCCCGTGCTACTTTTTCCTATACGCCCGCTCCCGATGGGCTTCTTGCAAAAGTACAGCACATTACGTTTGAAAAAACTCCGTATCCCGTAGCAGCCATAGAAATAGTGTTACAGCCAGGTCTCGTGGCGGGTCCGAATGAGATCGATGCGATTGGAATATCCGATAGCCCGACACCCATTCAGGCCGATATAAATGTTGCTCCGGATCTCGCTACGCTCGGACGGCGGGAAAATCTCGGGGCTGCCGTTAACTCGCCGTATGACGAAGTGTTGCCCGTAATTTCTCCCGATGGTAAAACGCTCTACGTCGATCGAAAGAACCATCCGGGTAATTATGGAACGAGCGACAACATTTGGTTTTCGAATCAGGATGCCGATGGCAATTGGCAGCCCCTTCAAAATATTGGGCCGACATTGAATAATGGGGTAGGATCGTTTGTCGCTTCGGTAACACCGGACGGTAACACGCTACTGCTCGGCGGTACGTATCGATCGAAGAGTCTCGATCATTTTGGGCTGTGGCTTACACATCGTACCGTCAAAGGCTGGGCTTATCCGAAGGAAGTGCTCGTCAAAGATTTTTATACCAATGCTAAGTTTGTAGAGTTTTGCCTTTCGAACGATGGCCGAGCAATCATTTTGAGTCTCGATCGCGCAGATTCCTATGGCGGTAAGGACCTCTACGTGAGCTTTCTTCAGCCGGACGGAACGTGGTCAGCGCCGAAAGATCTCGGTTTTCAGGTCAACTCTGCAGCCGATGAAGCGACGCCGTTTCTTGCTTCCGATGGCCGAACGCTCTATTTTTCCTCGGAAGGATTTCCGGGCTATGGCGATATGGATATGTTTATCACGCGGCGTCTGGACGATACCTGGCAGAATTGGACCGAACCGCAAAACCTTGGGCCGCAGCTCAACACGCCAAGCTGGGATGCCTATTATACGGTCCCCGCATCGGGCGAATACGCCTATTTCGTATCGACTGAAAACTCGTTTGGTATGGGCGACATTTTTCGCGTGAAGCTGCCCTCCGCATTGAAGCCCAAACCCGTTGTGCTTATTTCTGGAAAGGTCATCGATGCCAAGACCGGAAAGCCGGTCAATGCCAATATCAAGTACGAAATTCTTTCGAACGGTAAGGAAGTAGGTGGCGCGAGCACAAGCCCCGTCACCGGTGTTTACAAGATCACGCTCCCATCCGGCGAGAACTATGGGTATCGCGCGGAGGCTCCCGGATATGTGCCTGTCAGCGAAAATCTCGATTTGACAAAGGAAACCGAATACCGGGAATTAGAGCGAAATTTAACGCTCGTACCAATCGAAAAAGGGGAGACCGTCCGACTCAATAATATTTTCTTTGAAACCGCCAAAGCCGATTTACAACAGGAGTCCTATGCGGAGCTCGATCGCGTCGTCAAACTTTTGGAGGATAACCCGACGATGGAAATCCTGATCGCCGGACATACCGATAGCACCGGTTCGCCGGCGCTGAATAAACAGCTTTCGGAAGCACGCGCGAAAGCCGTTCAGACCTATCTTATCGGCAAGAGTATTTCTCCCAAACGCTTGCAATCCAAAGGATTTGGCGATGCCAAACCGATTGCACCGAACTCCACCGATTCCGGCCGGCAACAAAACCGCCGCGTCGAGTTTACGATCTTAAAGCAATAACCAAGACCGAAAGCACGTAATTACCTGCGAATTTGTTTATACGCTCTCTAATTTTCGCAATTGCACGATGCTCCTCGATCTTCCGGTAGTAGATTCTCCTATTCTCCCACGGCAGCCACGGCCCGATTGGCTGAAAGTCAAGCTGCCTTCGGGCGAGACCTTCCATAATCTCAAGCGGCTCATCGATAGCAAGAGCCTGCATACGGTCTGCGAGGAGGCCCGCTGCCCAAACATGGCCGAATGCTGGAATGCCGGCACTGCCACTTTCATGATTTTAGGCGATACTTGCACGCGCTCCTGTGGTTTTTGTGCAGTAAAAACAGGCCGCCCGCAACATCTCGATGTGGGCGAACCATTGCATGTCGCCGAAGCCATTGGTTCTATGAAACTTCGCCACGCTGTTATTACCAGCGTGAACCGCGATGAATTACAAGATGGCGGGTCCATTATTTTTGCCGAAACAATCCGTGAAACCCGGCGGCTCAATCCGAAGACTACTATTGAAGTCCTGATTCCCGATTTTAAGGGAAAGGACGATTGTCTCGATCGCATTCTGGATGCTAAACCCGATATTCTAAATCATAATACCGAGACGGTCCCCAGCATGTACCGCCGCGTGCGGCCGCAGGCGAAATATCCGTGGACGCTAAAAGTTCTGCGTCGCGCGAAAGAAGCCGGGTTTGTTACGAAGACTGGCATTATGCTCGGACTTGGCGAAAGCCGCGAAGAACTTCTTGCAACGATGCGCGATCTATCGGAATTAAAAGTCGATATTCTCACCCTCGGCCAATACCTTCAGCCTACGAAGGAGCATTTGCCGGTCCATCGCTTTGTGCATCCCGATGAGTTTCGTGAACTGCACGATCTCGGAATGGAATTGGGATTTCGCATCGTCGAATCGGGTCCGCTGGTAAGAAGCTCTTACCATGCGGAGAACCATGTTTGAATTCCTAATTCGAGAACATGTCATTGCGAGAAGAATTGAACGACCGAAGGGAGTTCAATTCGACGAAGCAATCCCATGAATCGGAGGGATT
>DASZLH010000042.1:0-6365 GCA_035552495.1 Kapaibacterium sp. (SeqCode)
CAAGACCGTCGATGAAGCGTACGAGATCAAGAGCACGGTGATCGTGAAAGAGCTGAACCTTCCGCCGGTTAAGATCCATTGCTCGGTTTTAGCGGAGGATGCGATCAAAGCCGCGATCGAAGATTTTAAGAAAAAACGGGAAAAGGTTGCAGAGGCAGCACTCGCTTAATTAAAAGTTGAAGGAGAAATACATGACAGAAGAATTGACCATGACCATGCCCTCGCTCGAGGAAACGACCGTCGAGCAGGCGTTTGCCGATATCGACAACGAGATCGCGCTTACGGAAAAAGCCGTCAGCGAAGTGAAGAAGATCATGGAGGCAAACAAAATCCCGGATACCTACGGCCTGCGCGTCGGCGTCAAGGGCGGAGGATGCTCCGGCCTTTCGTACTCGCTCGGCTTCGATGGCGAATCGCGCGAGAACGATAAAATAATCTCGAAGGAAGGAATCCGCATTTTCGTCGATCCGAAGTCGCTGTTCTATCTATCGGGAACGCAGCTCGATTTCACCGACGGACTCAACGGACGCGGCTTCGTGTTCAACAATCCGAACGCGACCAAGACCTGTGGCTGCGGAAGTTCGTTCGGAGCGTAGTTCCTTTCTCGAATCGCGATGTGACCTATAGGATAAGTCCTATGGGGCATTCTATGAATCCATGAGATGACGGATTATTTCTCCACCTTCGGAATCGACCGCACGTTCGGCGAAGGCCGCGACTCTCTGGAAGCTCGTTTTCACGAGCTTCAATCGGAGTCGCACCCCGATCGCCATGTCAATGCGGAAGCAGAACGCCGTGAAACCGCGCTCTCGGAATCGAGCGATATTAATGCCGCCTATAAAACGCTCCGCGAGCCGCTGCCGCGCGCTCGGCATTTGCTCGTGCTATATGGGTATCCTATCGGCGACCAGAAGCAAGTGCCGGCATCGCTGCTTATGACCGTCATGGAAGCGCAGGAAAAAATTTCGGACTTGGAATCTGCTCATGACGGCCAAACCAAGCAGCGGATCATTCACGAACTGGGTGCTGTGGCCGAGGGACTCGAAATGAAACGCATGGCGCTCGATGAAGAACGTACGCGCATCGCGAAGGAATGGGATACGGCAATGCACTCCAATAACGAACAAGAGTTATCGAACCCGGAGCGCGAGCAATTAGGGCGTATGTCGCAACTGCTCGCCGAGCGAGCCTATCTCGAAACACTCCACTGGTCGGTCCAGGCAGCCCGACAGGGGAAGCCGGCGTTTATACAACATTGAAATTTGTGGGCGATACTCAAATTCTTATAAGCCTTCGGGAAGCGCAAGATGCGCTCGCTCAATTTATGGGCGAAGAAAAGAATCTTGCGCTCGTCGAGCAATTCGTCGATATGCTCGAAGCCACATTTCGGAATGGGCACAAAATTTATTCTGCAGGTAACGGTGGCAGCCACTGCGATGCCATGCACTTCGCCGAAGAGTGGACTGGTCGCTACCGAAAAGACCGCAAACCCATGCCGGCTATGGCGTTCTCGGATCCATCTCACTTGACTTGCACCTCGAATGATTACGGTTTCGAGCACGTCTTCGAGCGGATGGTCGATGCGTTTGGTGGCGAGGGCGATGTGCTGCTCGCAATCACAACTTCGGGCAATAGCAAGAATTTAATTTTAGCCGCAGAGGCAGCAAAACGTAAAGGAATGAAAGTGGTGGGATTACTCGGTAAAGGCGGCGGAGGGATAAAAGCGATTTGCGATATTCCAATCGTCGTACCGGGCAATACCAGCGATCGCATTCAGGAATTGCACATTAAGATCATTCACATTGTAATTGAATGTGTGGAGCGAAGGCTCTTCCCGGAATTATACTGAAATTCTATTAAAGATTCAAATTTGCCTTTTTAAATGCCAGTTCAGATAACATTGCCATCGGAATCGGGTCGTGCGGAAGGCCGCGTTGTTGGAATCGATCTCGGCACGACGAACTCGCTCGTCGCCTATGTCGAAAACGGCCGCGCGAAGATTATCGAAGGACCGGAGGGAAAGATCGTCCCATCGGTAGTAACGCTCGACGATTATGGCAGCGTCGTCGCCATTGGCCAGAAGGCGCGGCAGCGCTCGATGCAGGATGCATCGCATACAGTTTATTCCGTAAAGCGACTGATGGGGAAGTCCTATCAGGACGTAAAAAAAGAATCGGGAATGCTCTCGTATCGGCTCGTTCCGGCCGATGAAGGTCTTGTTCGCATTCAACTCGGTAAAAAGCTTTACACCCCGATCGAACTTTCAAGCTATGTGCTGCGAGAGTTAAAAAAGCGCGCGGAAGAATATTTTCATGAGCCAGTCACTCGCGCGGTCATTACCGTGCCAGCCTATTTCAATGATGCGCAGCGTCATGCCACCAAAGACGCCGGACGACTTGCGGGATTAGACGTGCTTCGCATTATCAATGAGCCGACCGCCGCGGCGCTTGCGTACGGGCTCGATAAAAAGAACGACGGTACGGTCGCGGTGTACGATCTCGGAGGCGGTACGTTCGATATTTCGATTCTGAAAATCAAGAATGGAATCTTCGAAGTGCTCTCGACCAATGGCGATACCTATTTGGGTGGTGACGACATCGATCGGCGGCTGATGGAGCTTTTTATCACTCAAATCGGACATTTGAATCCTACCTTCGAGCCCACGCCCGAGCAGATTCAAAAAATTAGAACGATCGCCGAGCAGGCTAAAATTGATCTTACCACACTCCAGCACGTCACCATAGAAATTGACTTGCCGGAGTCCGGCGTTGCGTACCGGCGTAATCTCACGCTCGATGAATTCAAGCGCATTGCCAAGACGGTCATCGATCGCACGCGCAAGCCATGCGAAGACGCGATTCGAGATGCGAAACTTCAGATCGATGACATCGATGAAGTCGTGCTCGTGGGCGGCGCGACACGAATGCCGATGGTCAAGGCGCTTGTAAAAGAAATTTTCCAGCGCAAACCTCACGACGAATTGAATCCCGACGAAACTGTCGCTCTTGGCGCAGCCATTCAGGCGGACGTGCTCGCTGGCAGAACGCAGGATGTACTCCTGCTCGATGTCACGCCGCTTTCGCTCGGTATCGAGACGATGGGCGGCATGATGAGCACGATCATTTCGCGCAATACCACGATTCCCTCAAAGCAGACTGAGACCTACACAACGTTTGCGGACAATCAGACGGGCGTCGAGATCAATGTTTTCCAGGGTGAGCGAGATTTCGTAAAAGATAATCGGCATCTTGCAAGCTTCACGCTCAAGGGCGTCCCACCTATGCCGGCCGGGGCCGCGAAAGTGGAAGTCACCTTTCAGATCGACGCCGACGGAATCCTTCACGTACATGCGAAAGAAGGGCACACCGGCGTGGAGCAGGAAGTAGAAGTGAAGCCATCGTACGGGCTTACCGATGAAGAGATCGAGCAGATGCTGCGCGATTCGATCGAGAATGCTTCGTCCGATATTGCCGGACGCCGATTGGTCGAGTCGAAAACCGAAGCGCAGCGTATCCTTGCCGCGACCGAGCGGGTGCTCGGTCAGTTGCGGCGCGGCCAACTCAATATTTCTGCCGCAAAACTGAAAGAGCTGAACGTGGCGAACGTGATCGATGCGCTCTATGCACTGAGGCGGTCTGTCAATGGCGAGGACGCCGCCGAAATCATGAAAAACCAAAAGTTGCTCGAAGATGCGACGACTCCTTTGGCCCAGGAAATTATGAATGCTTCCGTCGCGGAAGCATTGACCGGCAAGACGGTCGAACAAGTGTAAACAATATCATCATGCCGTCATTGCGAGAAGGAATTACGGAGCGAGCATCGTCAACGATGCGGCGGAGTAATTCCGACGAAGCAATCCCTTAAGGACATCTGGATTGCTTCGTCGAATGGCCCTCCCTCCGGTCGTGCCATTCTCCTCGCAATGACTCTCACGGAAAGTATTTATTTGTATAACTAATCTTTGACTCTCATGAAAGCAACCGAATTCCAATTTAAGAAACGGCCATACAGCGATGACGAAGCGAAATCGCTGCTTAAAAGCGTGATCGATGCCGAGACGGCCGATTGGCATTACAACACACATCACAAAGGCTACGTCGATAAGCTCAACGAGATCGAGAAAGCATTAGTCGATGCCGACCCATCGAAGGCGAACGGCAATTATTCGGTGATCGGCGAGCTTAAGCGCCGATGGACCTGGAATCACTCCGGCAATATCCTGCACGATGTGTACTGGGAAAATCTTGGCGGCGATGGCGATCCGTCCTTCGGTGTCGAGATCAAAGAGCAGATCGATCGCGATTTTGGCTCGTTCGAAGAATGGAAGACCGACTTCAAAGCAACAGCGCTTGCTGCAAAGCTTTCCGGCTGGGGGTTGCTCGTATTCGATACGCTTGGCTCGGGCCAGCTCAAGAATGTGCTCGTCGATGAGCATCACTACGGAGCAGTCTGGGGCGCGGTGCCGCTCATTGCGTGCGATGTGTTCGAACATGCATACTATCATAAGGACGGTCCTAAGCGCGCAGCCTATATTGATAATTTCATCAATGGTCTGCACTGGGCTCGAATCAATGGGCGATTTTTAAAATATATCGCTCGATAGCAAGGACGAATGATGAATTATGAATGATGAGGGAATGCATCGTTCAATCGGATTTCATAATTCATCATTCATAATTATCATTCAAAAAGAAATTGCCTACTGTAACATTTCTTCCCATGGGCTTAACCTGCGAAGCTCTCATCGGCGAGAGCTTCCTGGATGTTGCGCTCGCGCACAATATCGACTTGCAACATAACTGCGGCGGCGTTTGCGCATGCTCCACGTGCCATGTGAAGGTCAAGCAGGGAATGGCGCTGCTGCCCGAAATGGAAGACGACGAAGCCGATCAGTTAGATGAAGCCGAGGGCTTAGCGCTTGATTCTCGACTTGGATGCCAGTGCAAAATTTTGCAGGACTCCGAGTATATAGTCGAAGTCCCACAGCTCAATCCGGCCATCGCAAAGTTATTCCACGAAGGAGCGCATTAGTAATTAGAATGAAGAATGAAGAATGAAGAATTGAGGATTAAAAGTTATGGAATGGTCGGACCGAGAAGATATTGCTGAAGCCTTGATGGAAGCCCATCCGGGCGTCGATCCGCTGACAGTTCGGTTCACCGATCTGCTCGACTGGATCGCCGAATTGCCTGAGTTCAACGACGATATTCATTTATCGAATGAAAAGAAGCTCGAGGCTATTCAAATGGAATGGTATGAACTTTGGCAGGAGGCCGGTAACGCGTAATGTGTATCGGGGTAAAGGAAAATATCTGCACATTTTTCACCTGTTACTCGTTACTCCATTCTCGTTACAAAAATATTTCATAGTTTTGCAGTAATGGCTAACGCCCGCATTCCGGTATTCCCGCTTGGAGTCGTGCTCTTTCCGGAGAGCCGGATTCCGCTACATATTTTTGAAGAGCGATATAAAAAGCTTGTGGATGAGGCCGTCCACGAGCACTCGGCATTTGGAATTAATTATGTGGAGGAAGACCGTCTTCATGCGGTAGGGTGTTCCGCGCGCGTCGTGGAAGTCGTTGAGCGGTTTCCCGATGGAGAGATCGATATCATCACCGAAGGCGAGCGGCGGTACGAAGTGCTTGAACTCGAACAAAACGGCCCGGACCAAATTTCATTTGCGACTGTGCGCTGGCTCGATGATGAACCGGAAGTTCGCGACTCCAAGCTTGCGGAAGAGACGATCCATCTCTTCAACGAACTTGCGGAAATAGCCTATAAGGGGACGATCGATCCGCTCGACGAATCGATCTGGAATGCCGAGGATAAATTTCCGTCGTTCAAGATCGCGCAGAAATCCGGGCTCGAACCGCCGCAGCGTCAGGCTCTCCTTTCTGTTACGAGCGAGAACGAGCGGCTTACGATGCTACACAAATTTCTGACACAACTCTTGCCGAAAGTCAAAGAGTTAGAGACGATTCAGGACCTCGTTCGCAACGATGGGTATCTTGTCACCTGGAACAAAAAGGGCGGCTCAACGGATACAGACGCGGACTCGAAGGAATAAGAGTTGAAAATTACCATTTCGAAATTAATTTATACATGAATAAAAAGACCAAAGTAGTACGCAAGAAGCATAAAAAGGCAGTCGAGCGCGTGAAGCGCAAAACGCGCGAGGCGAAAGCCGCTGCAAAAACCACTCGCAGGGCAGCACCCGCGCGGCCAGCGAAGAAGGCGCCTGCGGCCGCGTAATCCCTTAATCTGAATTGGGATTTGGACAATTAAAAGATTCTTGAGATTCAGAGAACTCTGATTCAAAGTCATTGCGAGGAGAAGTTGTGAAGCGAAGCAGAGCAACTTTGACG
>DASZLH010000043.1:0-5109 GCA_035552495.1 Kapaibacterium sp. (SeqCode)
ATGACTCCACAGGTAGCGTCGATCCCTGCCGTATAATATTCCTATCGCCTTTATTTAAGATCGCATCGCCTGGCAGCGTGAGATTAATTTGCGATTGGCCGCCCGATAATTGCCCATCGTCAAGTCCAGTTATGTGAAAAATCGAATAGTTGAATGTTGTCGAGCTTATATCGATGCTGACAAACCGAGTGCTTCCCTTCAGATTCGAGGCGGCAAGCTGCCATTGAACCTCGCCTGTCGTAGGTGTCGGGCCTGTTTCCACGACGCCACTTGGAACATACGGAGCCCCACCCGGCACCGCGAGTTCATTACCTATCAAGAGCCAGTTATCTGCGTGTGTACCCCAAAGTCCATAGCCGTTTGCAGTTAAGTTGTCTACTCCCGGAAATGTTGCAAATGGGACACTAATCGCATCTCCCCAATTATACTGCACTGGCGTGTAGCTCTGCGCCCTGAGCGATGCGGCGGCGAGCAAAAAAATGCAGGCTGAATACGTGATGCGTAATGCGTAACGCGTAACGCGCGAAAATGCTGAACTCAAACGGACATGGTTCATGGCTGTAAGTTTTAATTGTGTATTGAACGTGGCTAACTCGGGGAGAGTCTTCGGGCAAAAGCTCGGGGACAGACCTCAGGTACAAAGATACAACATTCGAAGCCGAAAAGCAAGGATTTTAAAAAATAAATTTTAAGGGGAGATAATCAACTCGCGCAACGGCCCAAACCGGACATAGGCACCGTTTTCTAATTTTTTTCAGGAGGATTGAGAAATTTCCTAAATTTTAGTTCCTAAAAACCCGTAAGTCTATATGCTACGCCAAAGTTCATGAATTTATAACTGACACCACACTATATAATTTCGATGAAAATAGTTTTCTTTAAAGTCTCGGAAAGGACGGGGAAAGGAGAGCCACAAACTATTATTGCCCAATGATGATTATGTGTGCTGCTTATTCCTAAAGAAGATATTCCCATGAAAGTATTAGTTACCGGCGCGACCGGTTTTGTCGGGTCCCATGTGGCGGATCGGCTCCTCGAGGAGGGCCACGAAGTCCGTGCGCTGGTGCGTCCGAGTTCGAGCCTGGCGTGGCTCGAAGGCAAGCCGATCGAGCGGGTGGGCGGGAATATGCTGGATGTGGAGTCGCTGAAAGAAGCGGTCGAAAATGTGGACGCGGTCGTCCATGTGGCGGGGGTCACGGCGTCCAAAACGAAAGAGGGCTTTTTTACCGGGAACCAGGTGACGACGCGGACGCTGCTCGAAGCAGTCCGGCGTTATAATCCGGATATTGCAAGCTTCGTCCATTGTTCGAGCCAGGCGGCCGTAGGGCCTTCGCTCGATAGCCAGCCGATCACGGAGCTAACGCCGCCGCATCCGATCACCACGTACGGGATGTCCAAGCGTGCTGCCGAAGAGGAATGCGAGCGGGCCCGGCAGGATTTTCCGGTTACGATTTTGCGATTGGCTGCGGTCTATGGTCCGCGCGATACGGCGATCCTTACGTTTTTTCAGACGGTCGGGAAGCGGCTGAAACCGCTTATCGGGATGCAGGATAAATATGTGAACCTGGTCCATGCTTCTGATGTGGCCCAGGGCGTGGCGCGGGCGCTATCGCACAAAGAAGCCCGAAACGAGACCTATTTTATCGGCAGCGAAAAGCAATACTCCTGGCGCGAAGTAAACAACCTCACCTCCGAAATCCTAAACCGGCCCGGACTGACGATCAAGCTGCCGCATGTGATCGTCTATAGTGTGGCCGGGCTTTCGGAATTCCTCTCGATATTCCAGAAAAAGCCGAGCGTCCTCAATTGGGAAAAAGGCCGCGATATTGTCCAATCCCACTGGACGTGCAGCGTCGAAAAAGCAAGGCGCGAAATTGGGTACCGGCAGGACGTTTCGTTGGAGGATGGTATCAAGGAAACAACAGCCTGGTATCAAAAGCAAGGGTGGCTGTGAGAATCCAGTTGTTTGGACAAGAAGCTGTCCAAATTTGGGACGAAGCTCAGCCATATTCCTAAAATCGGACAATTCGGCTAAAAAAAACCGCTTAAATTGAGTCATTAAAGGCAATTCATGAGTTGGCATGGTCTTTATAAGAGTACCAACCGGCAAACTAAACTAGAGACTCACCTGAAGCTTACAAGCTTCTCACATCAGGCGCCGGGAGGGCAAACCCGGCGCTCTGGATTTTAAAGAGTTAAAATCGCGTTCTTCTACTCGTTCCTTCGGCACTAATTCATGTCGTCGCTTGGCGATTGTTCAAAAAAAGCAGTCCGGCATTGAAGCGCGGACTGCTTTAAAATCCTTACGAGAAATCGCGAAGATTATTTCCAATGACCTTCGACGTATTCCCAGTGATCGTGATGGTGTACGAAGGTTGGCGCAACCCACACGGCGTGAGGATGCGGCGCGGCGACCCATGTACCCGGCTGCCAGGTATAGGCAGTGGCTCCTTGATCGTAGGTATAATATCCTCGCTGCCAGACCATGTGCTTGTCCGGAGGGGCTGGCCGCTTTTCGATTTTCAGTTTCGGTGGACGCACATGAATTTCGATCGCCTGCGAAAATGCCGGCGCCGCGAATGCCAGCAGACCTATCATTGTAAAAGAAAAGATGAGTTTACGCATAATGTTTAATGTGAGTTAAAAATGATGATGAGTTCCAAAAACAGCGTCTTATAGCAAGAACTTTGCCGCTGCAAACTCATCCTTTTGGAAACTTTAGAGGCTCCTTCCGTACTTCCTATTTCCCACCCAATTCTGTTTCGATATTACATTTTCATTCAGGTTAGAATTATGAGAACGATACTACTCTCCTTCCTTGCATTGTGTCTCGGGGTAAGCATGGCTTCTTCCGTTCGGGCGGAAGTACATTTTAAGGATCTCTCGTTCGCCGAAGCAAAAAAGCTTGCGGGCAAAGAGCACAAACAGGTGATGGTCGATTTTTATACGACCTGGTGCAGTTGGTGTAAAGTGCTCGACCGCAAGACCTACACCGACGAGCATGTCACGCAGATCACGGACGCGAAATTTATTTCGGTAAAGATCGACGCGGAAAAAGGCGAGGGCATTGCGCTCGCGAAGCAATATCAGGTGAATGGCTATCCGACGGTCGTGTTTTTTAGTCCGACGGGTAAAGAGATCGACCGCGTGGTTGGATACGAGGACGCAGATAAATTCGCTCGGTCGTTGAATGTCGCAGCGGAGGGTGGTGCAAAGGCGGTGCTCGATGAAGTTGGCAAAAAGAAGGGCTCGACCGATCCGAACAAATGGATGATCGCCGGAAATTATTATGCGGAGCACGGCGACAAAACAAAAGCCATTGATGCGTTCAATAAAGTGATGCAATTGGACCAGGTCGATAAATTAAAGCTAAAGGAAGAGGCGCTGTACGATGTGGGGTTCCTCTCGGATGGCGACACGAAGTGGATGCTGCTCCAGCAGGCCATCGATGAATATCCGAATCGGGACGAAGGGTCGGAGGCCGTCATGATGATGTTGCAGCACGATTTCGAGGCTAACAGGCCACAGGAAGCCGGACACCTGATCGACCATTGGGCGATGCTACACCCGCAGGATGGCAATACCTTCAATTATTTCGCCTGGACGGCCGCCGAAAAAGGCGTCCTGCTCGATCAGGCAGAACAATATGCGAGCCGCGCGATCGCGACCATGCAGGCTCCGACCGACCGTGCTGGGGCGATGGACACCCGCGCCGAAGTGCTGTTCAAGACCGGGCGCGCCACCGAAGCTTCGCAGGTAGAGCAGGAAGCGATCTCGATGCTCGACGCCTCTAAAGATGCCAAGCTCTATAAACAGCTCACCGCTCAAAAAGCAAAGTTCGATGCCGGTACATCCGGAGGGCAAGCTGGCCTCCCAGGTGGAACAGCAGTCGCGCACTGACAACTGTTTCAGCCGTTCGTAGTGTTTGAAGGCAGCCACAGATGACGACGCAACGATTCATCGTGCGTCATCATCGATGGCTGCCATTTTTATGCGACCATGACTAAACAGGTTCAGGAAGATTCAGAAGTGGATTCTCTAAAAGAACTGCGAAAGCAATTGCTGGCGCTTTTGAATGGAGGCAATGCTCATGCAGATTTCGATAGTGTTGTAAAAGATTTTCCAGCGAAACTGCAGGGAGTTACTCCGGAAGGATTGCCATATTCTGCATGGCAGTTGCTCGAACATATTCGAATTACGCAGGAAGATATTCTGCGGTTTAGCATGAATTACGATGGTACGTATGAGTCGCCGAAATGGCCGGCAGAATATTGGCCGAAAGATCAGAAACCTCCGAACGATGCTGCGTGGAATGAATCGGTACGGAAAGTAAAGTCTGACCTGAAAGAATTTACCGATCTGCTCTCCGATAACAACAGCGACTTATTTACGCCGTTCGCCTGGGGCGATGGACAAAACCTCCTTCGAGAAGCATTACTTATCGCGGACCACATTGCGTATCATCTTGGTGAAATGCTGGTCGATCGCCGTTTGTTAGGTGCATGGAAAAAATCATAATGGACGGAAGTGCTAATAGCAATCGAAGTAATGGCCGCGCTGAGCGGCCGCAGGTTATTATCGCGCCTTCGTTGCTCTCAGCCAATTTTGCCGATCTTAAAACCGGCGTGCAAAGTGTAGAAGAAGGTGGCGCGGAATGGCTGCATCTCGATGTAATGGACGGACATTTTGTGCCAAATATCACCATCGGCCCGATGATTGTCGAAGCGCTTCGTCCACTTACGAAACTCACACTCGATTGCCATCTGATGATCGAAAATCCCGATACATACATTCCTCAATTTGTGAATGCCGGCGCGGATATTATCACGGTACATCTCGAAGCGTGCCCGCATCTGAATCGCACGGTCCAGCATATTAAATCGCTCGGCGTCAAAGCGGGCGTGGCAATCAATCCTGCAACGCCGCTCGGGATGCTCGAAGAAATACTTCCGGACCTTGATCTGGTACTACTTATGAGTGTCAATCCCGGATTTGGCGGACAGACGTTCATTCCTACTTTGTATCGGCGGGCTAAAACGCTCCGCTCATGGATTGAGCGGGAAGGGCTCGATTGCCTGATCGAAGCCGATGGAGGGATCAAGCTCGATA
>DASZLH010000044.1:0-7912 GCA_035552495.1 Kapaibacterium sp. (SeqCode)
ATATGCGGAAACGGCCGATGAAGTGTTCGAGCATATTTCGAATGTGTATAGCAATCGCGCTCATGCACGTTCGATGAAAATCCATGACGCGCTCAATGCCCTTGTGGCGGAGGAATATCAGACTCTTTCCCTCTCACAAAAAGCTGTCTTGCTCGTTCGAAGTGTACCGGGTGTGACCTCGGTATTAGTAGGGATGCGGTCGGAAGAATATGTGGAAGATGTTGTCTTCGGCCTGCAAGCAAAACCGGTCGAGCATGTGGAAGAAATTTGGTCTCGATTGGCGACTGTCAAAGAAGAAGCATAAGCCAATGAAGAATGAAGAATGAAGAGTGAAGAATTTGAAGTATTTCATTCTTCATTCTTCACTCTTCATTCTTCACTCTTCACTCTTCACTCTTCATTCTTGATTCCTGATTCTTCATTTTTACTTACGAGGCTTGCGTAGAGCGACCGGAGGTCGTTCGAAGGTTCGGTCCGAAATTCCCGTTTCAGTTTTTTTGCGTATTCTTCGAATAGCGCGATGAGCTGCGACGTTTGCCGCCGCCGCGCATTGACAATAAACAGGCCTCGGATGGCCTCTTCATCGAATTCATCGAGCGCCAGGAGTGCATGACACAGTTCTTCGACGCGGTCGAGCAGCCCACGATCGAGATTCGTCTCGATAAGATGGATAGCCGCCGTCCTGCGAATCGTAGCAAGCCTCGTCCGCATTGCATCGAGCCAGAGTGTATAGATACCATCCATAAATGGACCGCCGCTTGAAATCTTTACGATTTGCTCGTAATGAAATGTAATGGAAAAAAGCGCATTGCGCTTGCGGGCCTGCCGCGTTTCCGAATAATGCTGTAATACTTCCTCGCAATCGGTCGAAACGATCGGCGCTAGATAATAGCCCTCATCCGAAACGGCGATGGCATTGGGATTTCCGATAAAGGCTCGCGCCCGTTTTACCGTCGTGTAGAGCGCGTTCGAAACATTGACTCCGTCTTGTTCGGGCCATAAAGCATCGGTGAGTGCGTCTCGCGTAATCGCAGAGACTTGATTGCTGCCGAGCCACGTTTTAGAAGTTTCAGCACGAGTCACCGCGAGTAGCGCAATTAATTGCCGGACTTTGGAATCGCGTTCGCGCGCGCGATGACTCTCCTCAGCGCGTGACATACCGTTGTTGTGTGACTCTCTCTTTACCGGTTCGTGACCATTGGTTCGTACGTTCTCGTCCTGCTCAGAAAGCTGTTCCACTGTTAATGGCCCAAACGTATGAAGCCGAAACCGTGGAGCAATCGAAATTTCTTCCGAACTGCTCCCTGATCCATTGACCAAATTCCACGGTATAATATTTTCGGGAATGATCTTACGCGGAATCAGCGATTCAAATTCTTTTTGAATTTGAGCCCGCAATAACGGCGCCTGCCAAGCTTCGACAAGCTCGAGCACTTCGGAAATGTGCGTCGCCAATCGGGTACGGAATTGTTGGCGCTCCTGCTGGTTCGCAGCGGACCCCATCAGCGAACGTAACAATCGCGCTTCGGCGATAGCAAAGCGCAAATAATACGGATTGCGCTCTTTGTACGCTCCTCGAACCCAGTCGGCTTCTCGGCGAGCGTCATCGAATCGGCCGAGACCCGTGTAGGCCATCACGAGCGCCGTTCGAGCCATACGTTCGGCCATGCGTTGCTCGCCCGCAAGCTGGACGCAGGCTTGCGCAACATTCAGGGCTTCCTCGAACTGGCCAAGCCCGATAAGTGCCAACGCTTTTTCGTTCTGTGCCCAGGCCGCAAAGGAATCGTGCTGATGGCTGCCGGCCAATTGAATCGCCTCTTCTGCGAATTCGAGAGCGGCATGATAGCGTCCGAGAAAATTCATCGCGGTCGCGCGGCCTTCAATGAGCGAAATGCGCTGTAATAAATTCGGAGCCTGTGCGACGATGCGCGCATCTTCGACGAGCATCGCAAGCTGTTGCGAACATTCTTTGATTTTGTCGACGTCCTGCTGAACGCCCGCAATAATAATCCGCCAGAGATTGCACATGATCTCGACAAACCGTATTCCATAGCGGCGGCCATTCAGAATTCCGAGATCGCAATACTGGAGTGCATCCTGCAATTTGCCGCTGCTGAATGCGGCCAGAGCAGCCTGAAACAGAAAAGTCGTTTCGACCAGGGTATTGCCACGCGCTCGCGCAAGCGAAATAATTTGCTGCGTGAGTTCTCCGGCCTGTTCGTTTTGGTCCTGCTTGAGTTTGCTATTGACGGCTGCGCGATAGAACAAGGAATACTCATCGAAGCGATGATCGACGAGTAATTGAGCGGTGTGCATCCCTTGCTCGATCAAGGCGTCTGCTTCTTTGAATTTACCGGTATTGAGCAGCGCTTCGGCTTTCGTTCGCGCGAGCAGCGTGAGCAATCGCGCTCGTTCGATCGCTAATTCGGAGGTTGCCAGAACTTCGCTTCCGATCGCTTCGAGCGATACACGTGCTTCGATCGCACAGCGTTCAAACTCTGCGTAAGATGTCCGAGCGGCATGGAGTATAGCGCGCAATGTGGCCACTTTCCCACTTGCAATGGCCTGTAGATCATGCGAGTACGCGCCGGATGCACTTATAAATTTACTGAGGATCGCGGCATGTTCGAGATCGCGCTCCGCTTCGATCGGAGCGCCCGTTCGAAGAAATGCTTCGACGAGCATTGTGTGCAGATCAAGCAGTGCAGCCATCGCCGGTCCGCGAAGTTCCGGACCGAACCGCCAGGTGACTTCGTCGCGAATGTGCCGCACCGCCGTTAAAAGCCGAAGGCATTGTTGCGGCTCGACTGACCATAAAGTTTTTACGACCGCAGCAACCCATTGCAAAAAGTACTCGATACTCTCGACTGTTTTCGGGTCTTTCTTTAAAACAAATGGCAGCCCGGTGATGGAAAGCAACGCAATGCTATAAAGCGGTAACTGTGCCGATCCCGCCATTGCGATCACGGCAGGAACGAGCTCGTGCTGACCCGCGACGGCGACGCGAGCGCTTTCATAGACGGTGTTCCAGAAATGCTGGTGCGAAAATTCATAGCACCATGCATTCATTGCCTCTCGGTGAGAAGCGCTCAGATCGGGATCGGAATAAAAATAAACGGAGGGAGTTGCCTGCCGAATGATTGATTTGAATGTCAGCAGGTCGATCGCCCGCTGAAACAGTTCGTCGGAAATATCATCATCGCCCAACCGATATCGAATTATTTGCCGAAGCAATCGTAAATCGAACTGCTCGCCAAGCAGTGCGCCGTGGATCACCACGATCTGTTCGTGCTCGTTCAAACGGTCTATTTCGCGTTGGAACCGCGCAAGCAGGCCGCCACCGCGCGCAGCATCCCCCAATGCATCATCCGCGATGCTTCCACTCAATAGTAAAGGAGTCTCAACCCCTGAAACGGAACGATCCGATTCGACCACATCCTCGAACGGCACGGACTCATCTTCCGACCACTTCCCCGTATCATAAAGCAGGACGCCGGCGGAAACCAGTTGGCGCAATAACGTGCGCAGTGCAAGTGGCCGGCCTCCCGAGCGCTGCACAATGGGGCGAAGCAGTGCATCGCGGGGCACGAAATCAAATAAAATTTGGAACAGACGCCCGATATCCTCATTGCGAAAATTATCGAGTGGAATGATCGTGGAAACATGCTCTTCCCGCAGCGCGATTTCGCGCACCAGTTGTTCGGAAGACCGACCCTGAACATGTTTGGCGCCCGGACGATCGCTCGCTCCGGACCGTTCGGATAAAATTACAAATTTTGCCGCAGAACTAAGACCCAGAAAAAATTGGTCGAAGAGAGGAATATCTTCCACATTATGGACGTCCTCCAAAATAAGTACGAGCGGAAACCTGCGTGCAATTTCACTGAGCGAATCCAGTAGAACTTGTAACGGAGGCGCAAGTATTGTGGACGATGCGAGCGTGGTGGAGGATGTGCCGGCTGCAAGTGGCAGATTCTCCACTTGGTTGGGTTGCAATAATTGAAGGCGCGAGAGTAGATGTTTTAGGTTTTCCTGATGGGAGAGCGTAGCCGTAAACGCATTGACGATCGGAGTTAGCGCGGCTGCATTCCCTTCCAGATAACGCGCGTGAACGATCACACAGGAGTCCCCGAATTCCATCGAGAGATATTCTTCGAACTCGCGGATGAGCCGAGTCTTTCCGCTCCCGGATGCCCCTGTAACTAATGCATATTTCGATTCCCCTTCTTCTAAAAATTCTCGAAAAAATACTTGCAGCCGGCGAAACTCCGCTTCCCGCCCGACAAATGGCAAGATATTCTGATTGAGATATTTATGACAAAGGCTATTCATCCCTCTGGCAAAGATGAAATATGAAAGGGGAAATATGAATCCTGAATTATGAAGGCGGAAAGATAAATTTCATAATATCTTTCACTTTCATAATGATGTTTCATATTCCTCGGAGTAGCAGGGGTCAGGGATAGTAACACATGAATCGGATTAGGGTTCGCGCATGGATTCATGCCCTGAACGATCAACTCCGGCTACCGTCTTCCAACATGCTTATACTTCTACTCGTGGCACACGGGCGGCGATGCCAGTCAGGATCTCATAGGGAATAGTATCGATCGTTCGTGCCAGCGTCCACGCATTGATCCCCTCGGAGGATGCCGAGATAAACTCCACACGATTGCCAACCTGCACAGGAATGCTTGATCGATTATCCTCCCCGCCTACATCGAGCATCACCTGGTCCATACACACCGTCCCAACGACAGGATATGCTTTACCGGAAATGGTAGCCTCCGCACGGTTCGTGAGTAAGCGCGGATAGCCATCGCCATAACCGATCGGGACTGTAACGATCGCAGTATCGCGCGGAGTGAACCATCGAAGATTGTAACTGACGCCCTCCCCTTTTTTTACATTCTTTTTAAAGACGACCTGACTCACCAGCGCAAGCGGGGGCGAGAGCTCCGAGCCATACTGCTGCTGCAATTCGAAACTCGGCGCATATCCATAGAGCATAATTCCGGGACGCACCATGTCGAATGCCGATTCGCGCGGAGCTTGCAAAATTGCGCCGCTATTGGCCGCATGGACGGTTGGAATAACAATGCCGGCATCGCGAGCTTCGCGAACGACCGTTGCGAATTTCGAAATTTGCTGCTTAAAAAAAAGAGAATCCGGTTCGTCACTCGTTGCAAAATGGGTCGAAAGCCCCGCCAGTTCTATGCAGTCCGAAAGGCTTTCGATCTCGCGCAGGAAAGCGATCGCATCCGCTGGCTCTACACCCATGCGCCTCATGCCGGTATCGACTTTAAGATGCACGCGCGCGCGAAGACCGAGCGCACGTGCGCGAGCGGCGATCGCACGCAGCGTTTCCACATCCGTCACTGTGAAATCGAGTTGATGCTCGAGGAAGACATCGATTTCTGCAAAGAGCGCGCCCGTCAGTACGAGAATCGGCAGCGAGGTAATCGCGCGCAGCAGGACTCCTTCTTCTTCCGTCGCAACCCCGAACGCAGAAGCTTCCCCGCTTTTTAGCGCTGCCCGCGCGATAATTTCGAGACTATGACCATACGCATTCGCTTTTACGATCGGCATGATCCGCGCGCGCGGGCCAACCTGCCTTCGGACAAACCGCAGGTTGGCAATAAAATGATCGACATGGACCTCGGCCCGCGTGGGACGCATGAAATAATTCTGTTATTGAAGTCTTGCCAGTTCGTTCTTCGCAATGCGAGCAAAATCGGGTGGAGTCCGGCCTGCCCCGCGCATACTATCGCCGATCTGTATCGCAGCGCGAAAGGCATCACGCGCATCGAACGGCTTGTCCTCCCGAAGAAATAATTCTCCGATATTATAGTATGCAACAACAAGATTCGAATCGCCGTGCATTTGTTTCGAGAGTACTTCAAGGGACTCCGCATACTGTCCCCGTTTAAAATAGGCGTAGGAAAGATTTCGAATTACGGTATCGTCCCCGGGTTCTTTTAGCAAATATTTCTCATAATATTTCGAGGCCGAACGATATTCTCCGAGTCCAAACAAAATATCGCCGTGGCGTTTAAGGCGCGGAGCGCTATCGTCCGGGATCGTCATCGTGTCCGGACTGCTCGAAGCCGCACTATCGATAAAAGGCTGTGGGTTTGTCCTCGAAATCTGTTGGTACCGTGCGATAATATCTTTAATAGGATCGCCGGTAACCGGCGGCTGCTTCCTCCATTCGATCGCAACAATAGTAATGGCTGCAACGAGCACGGCACTCACGATCCCAATAAAATATTTTCGCCACTTTAAGTCCCATTTGCTTCGTGGCCGCCGTAATCGGACTGGATCGTAGGTAGAAGTTTTCTGGAATCGGGCATCGTTCCGAAGCTCGTTCAATCGGTCGGATGTCAGTTTTTCCCTCATGCCGAGCACTGCCCGGTGCTCTTCGCGTTTGATAGGATCGAAGAGGATGGCTTTTGCTTCGTTGATCGCCTGCATCCGCTGGCCGGCACCCGGGTCACGCGGATTCGAATCGGGATGATACAATTTCGCAAGCCGGCGATAGGCCTCCTTGATCTCGGCGCTGGAGGCCGAGCGCCTGAGGCCGAGCACTGCGAAATAATCGATCACGATAGGTACAGAATATAAATTATCAGGGATGAAATTAGCATACCACCCAGCAAATTTTAAGCAGGGCGGTCTGCTTTTAAGCAGGGCGATCTGCCAATAATCGCTGACTTTCCTTCCCTTTTACACCGGGAACACAACTATTAGTTTCGAAATAAGGATGAGCGTCCGTTCATCCTGCCAATGGTGCAGCTTATTGCTGGTCGCGGTGGGCGGCGATGCGAGCATTGGCGCGATCCCGGGCAGCGCGAGCGCGGACAAAATCGACGGCGGTGCTGCCAGTTTCATGGATGCGTGCTTCGGCGCGTTCTTTCGCGGCTTCGGCACGGGCAATATCGATGTCCTGCACGCGTTCGGCAGAGCTTGCGAGGACGGTCCCGCCATTTTCATGGAATTCGAGAAAACCTCCTCCCATCACAAGCCACTCCGGTTTGCCACCGATCTTGTAGCGGAACATCCCCGGAACGAGCGCGGAAACAATCGGAGCATGATTGAAAAGAATCGTGAACGGACCCATCTCGCCCGGAGCGGTAAATTCATCGACTTCTCCAGTGAAGAGTTCACGAGCGGGGGTGACGATTTGAAGCTTCAGCGATTTGGCCACGACGTTTTGCAAATATGAAAGATGAAGTATGATTTTTTATGGCGCATAAGAAACTCCGACAGCGACGAAAAGTTCTCAGAAATTATCAAGGGACAGGCATAGGGTCTATAGAAGTCCGTTTAGGTGGATAGAAGTCCGTAACGCCGAAAATCCCTTCTGTGTGGAGGCAAGGGCGCATTGCCTCACCCTGATCCATATAAAAATCACTGGGAAGGAGGCCCTTCCCGGCATACGGACGAGGTAGTGGATCTATTGTACTTTCATCGCTGCGCCGGGATGGGATGGAAGACTCCGTTTATGGTAGAGTTCAAGCCGAAACCGAATACCATCGTGAAATAGCTTGTAGACTTGATGGACTATAATAAGTAATATCCCGATACTCACTACCACTTTGATGAAACGCAAGCTGTCGAATGCGGTGCGGCTCGAACTAAGAATCGCGAATGGATCGGAAAGAATGTCCCAGCTATTGAACCGCGCTACACGCCCTAAGTATACTCCGATTGCCGAGAGAATAGGAATAACGAACAGAGCGATCCAATGCCATGCGTTTCCCAGGCGCATTCGAACAGCATAGATCAGCCGGTCTGTCGTAAAAGCATAGCAGAGCAGGCCAACGAGGACGAAGGCGACATAGACCGGAAATTCTGTTCCGAGCAGTTTCCACAAGGAGACGTCCGATAGGCGGACCGTTTCAAGAAAATG
>DASZLH010000045.1:0-6764 GCA_035552495.1 Kapaibacterium sp. (SeqCode)
TACTTGTTCGATTCGACGAAAATTATCGTAAAGATATCGATGACCTTCGTAAACTCATACTCACAACTCCGAATGGCCAGCAAGTTCTGCTTGGAAGCCTTGCTACGATTACGCAGGACGCTTCGCCCGTCGAGATAGACCGTAAGTACCAGCAGCGCATCATCGATGTTACTGCCGACGTTAGCGGTCGCGATTTAGGGAGCGTTGCGGCAGACATTCAATCGAAGCTCGATAAATTATCGCTGCCCGCCGGTTTCGAATTGCACCAAAGCGGTAACGTCGAACAGCAAAAGCAAACGTTCAGCGATCTGACGATGGCCTTCGCGCTCGCGATCCTGCTCATTTATGTCGTCATGGCCTCACAATTCCAGTCGATGATGGACCCCTTTATCATTATGTTTACCGTGCCATTCGGAATTGTTGGCGTCATCTGGGCACTGTTTATCACGAACACCACGCTTTCGGTCACGTCCTTCCAGGGTATTATCGTAATGGTCGGAATTGTCGTGAGTAATGGTATCCTGCTCGTCGATTATACAAACCATCTTCGAATTCGCGGTGAAAGTTTGAGGGATGCGGTTATCGACGGTGGTCGCACAAGACTCAAGCCTATTCTTATGACCTCCATCGCGACCGTCCTTGGGCTTATTCCGATGGCTATCGGGCTTGGCGGCGAGAACACGCAAGCGCCACTTGCCATTGCGGTTATTGGCGGACTTACACTTTCCACGCTGCTCACGCTCTTCTTCGTGCCAACACTTTACACGATTTTCGAGGAGCGTTTCCGCCGCCGCCTGAATATTCCGATCGATCCTGCGCTTGGCGGTAACACCCGCGATGAATATGCTGGCGCGCCGCCGCACACGGACTCGAACCTGCACACGGACTCGAACCCGCATTCTGACTCGAATCCGCATTCTGACTCGAATCCATAAGCTCAAAATACATCCGGAATAATTTATTCCGGATGTAGATATTCGCGTATTGCGACTAATACAACGATTGCAAGGATGAGCATCGCAATGTATACCATTGCATTGATCGCAATATTGGCTGTTGAGTGCCGGACAAACGAAACTCGTCCCATCATGCCCCGCCAGTTGCACGCTGAGCAGCGATAGGGATAAACAAACGGGGCGACCACGGCAAGAAATGTCTCATGTGCATTGCGGCGGTGTGACGGACTCAGTGTGCCGTTCGATAAACAAGTTGGGCATTGTCGTAGAGCCATTCGGTTACAAGACGGATTTTTTACTATCGAATCGAGGCGTTCAAATATAATGCTCGCGCCCGACCGTCGTTCAATTTCTTCTGTACGGTTACAAAATATGACTGGGCTTGTTCGATTGCCTCAGCGAGCTCTCGCTCTTTTACTTCTGCCGTAAACTCTTCCTCAATGAATGCCGTCGAAAGATCGCCAGCCCGAAACCGTTCATTCCTCATCGCGAAACGCGCAAACGGAGCAGTGGTCGAAACGCCGGCGATTCGCATTTCCTCCAACGCTCGCAACATTCGCGCGATCGCGCGATCGCGGTCTTCATCCCAAACAATTAGTTTAGAAAGCAGCGAATCGTAATAACCGGATACGATAAGTCCGGCAAACATGGCACTATCGTTTCGGACAAACGCGCCGCCCGGATGGCGCACAAATTCGATCGTCCCAAGACTTGGCAGGAAATCATTCCAGACATCTTCCGCTTGAATGCGAGCTTCGATGGCATGCCCTCGAAATAATACTTCGTCCTGGGTGAGGGATAATCTTTCACCCTCGGCAATGCGAAATTGCTCGCGGACAAGATCGAGCCCCGTCACAAACTCCGTCACAGGATGCTCTACCTGCAAACGAGTATTAACTTCGAGAAAATAATATTTCAAACTGCGGTCGACAAGAAATTCTACCGTTGCAGCGCCTTCGTATTTTGCGTGCTTCACTAGCTCGATCGCGGCTTCTCCCATTTCGCGGCGCATGGATTCCGTCACGACGGGCGATGGCGATTCCTCAATGAGCTTCTGGTGGCGCCGCTGGATCGAGCACTCGCGTTCGCCAAGATGAATGACATTACCGTGACGATCTGCCAGAATTTGTATCTCGATATGTCTCGGCTTCTCGATATATTTTTCGAGATAGACCCGGTCGTCGCCAAAGGCACTCTTTGCTTCGCCGCGCGCGCGTTCGAGATTTGGGAGCAAGTCTTCTTCGTGATGCACGTCACGCATTCCTCTTCCTCCGCCTCCCGCGGCCGCTTTAAGGAGCACAGGATAGCCAATCGACTTCGCGCTTTGTATTGCTTCGGCATCGTTCGTTATTGCCGAGACGGTCCCCTCCGGAGTCGGGACGCCCAGCTTTCGTGCAAGCGCGCGCGCTTTCGTTTTATCGCCGAGCAAATCAATGGCTTCCGGAGCGGGACCGATAAATTTTATTCCTGCTTTTTCAACTGCCGCGCTAAAGGCCGCGTTCTCACTCAGGAATCCATAACCGGGATGGACGGCTTCCGCATGGGCTTGTTTGGCAGCCCACAATATCTGCTCAATATCGAGATATGATTCGTTCGGAGTATTTCCGCGCAGCAGGAATATACGGTCGGCTTCGCGAACGAAAAGCGAGGACGCATCATGCGGAGAGTAAGCCGCGCTGGTGGAATACCCACATTCATGGGCAGCACGAATAACGCGCAGAGCAATCTCGCTTCGGTTCGCTATGAAGATATTTTGAAAAGCCATCGTTATTTTAACTCCACGATCGTTACACCGGAGCCGCCTTCCTGAGGTTCACCGAACCGAAAGCTGGCAACAAGATCGTGCCCTTTCAAATATTGACTGATTCGCCGTCCCAGTGCGCCAGTGCCGTGCCCATGTATGATCTCGACGCGCTCCAGCCCATGCGCCGCAGCGTCCGCAAGGAGACGATCGACTTGGAGCACAGCATCGTCCCCATATTCTCCGCGTAAATCAATGCGTCGCTCCGGCGTCGCTGCAAGAAACTGCGTCGCTTGCGAAATCTCTCGCGTGCTCGTCTTCCGCTTTTCTTTCGCTTCCGCACCGCTCACAACTTCGACCTGATCCTGTTTGGCACGAACTCGGAGCGAGCCAAATTCGATTTCCACGTCCTTGCCTTTGATCGATAGCACTTTCCCAATTTGCGCCGGATTCGAATTCAACCGAACATTCGCACCTACTGCCAGTACAGCATTTTCGTTTTTAGAGACGTGCTCGGGCTTTGCCTTTTCCAGTTCGGATAGTAACTGTTTGCGGTCCTGCTCCTGGCGGCGGCGCAGGGAACGAAGATCTTCCGATTCCTTTGCTTGAGGTTTTGCGACTTCTGCCGCAGCAATTTCCCGAGCTTCCCGCACCGCGCGCTCGATAAAAGTATTCGCGCGCTTGAGAATTTCCTCAGCTTCTTTCGTCGCCGTTGATTTCGCGGTGCGGCGAACATCTTCCACTTCATCGCGCTTGCGTTCGTAATCGACGCGGGCAATGCGCGCTTTTCCGAGTTCGCGTTCGGCTTCCACTTTCCGCTCGCGCGCATCCTTTTGCAATGCTTCGAGCGAAGTGACCAATTCTTCGATACGCGCGCCTTCGCCGCCACGCAATGCGCGAGCGCGTTCGATGAGCCCATGTTTCAGTCCAAACCGCTCGGCAATATCGAATGCATGCGAGCTACCCGGCACGCCCATTCGAAAGCGAAAGGTGGGAGTGAGCGTTTCGCCGCTAAACTCCATGGAGCCATTCGTCGCGCCCGGTGTGCTCTCTGCAAATGCGGCGAGCCGGCCATAGTGCGTCGTTGCGATAGTAAAGGAACCGATACGCGTGAGATGTTCGAGAATACTTTCGGCAATGGCGCCACCCTCTTCGGGCGCAGTCCCGCCCCCGATTTCATCGAGCAGCACGAAGCTTTCCCGAGTGACATTTGTGAGAATCCCCGCGAGCGAACGAACGTGAGAGCTGAAGGTACTGAGATCGTCGGCAATCGACTGCATGTCACCAATCTCGACATACACGCCTTGCATCATAGGTAAACGGCCATCGGCTGCGGCAGGCACAGGAATGCCGGCTTGAGCCATCATCGTAATAAGACCAAGCGTTTTAAGCAGGACCGTCTTCCCACCCGCATTCGGCCCCGTAAGCACGAGCGTTCGGCGATGGTCATCGAGTTCGATTGCGAGTGGTACGGTCTTTTGCTTTCCTATTTTTTCGATCAGAATCGGATGCCGCGCGTCCTTCAATATGAGCGTTCGCGCGCGTCCCGAAATTTGTTCATCGACAGTGACCTCATTGCATTCGAATGCGATTGCGTACTTCGCCTTTGCATAAACGGCTTCCAGATGTCCGGCTGCAACGAGCGATCGCTGAAGCGATGGAATAGCCGAGAGCAAGAGATCGGAAAGGCCGCGAAGGATATGATCGATCTCACGCTGCTCTGCGAATTCCAGCGAGCGCAATTCGTTGTTGAGTTCAAGCGTTTCGCTCGGTTCGATAAAAACAGTCTGCCCGGTCTGTGAGACCGAATGGATAAAACCCGGCACGCGTCGCTTGTGCTCGACCTTTACCGGCACGACATAGCGTCCTTCACGCTGCGTAATAATATCTTCCTGAATATATTCGTCCGCAGAAAGTTTGCGAAGAATAGCGCTCAATCGCGCCCGTAAAATGTCTGCTGTCTGCAAAATTTCACGGCGGATTCGGTTTAGCTCCGGGCTTGCGGAATCGCGGATATTTCCCGCATCATCGAACACCGCATCGAAGTGCATTTCGAGCAGCCGATCGTCGAAAAGCTGGACAGCGAATTTCCATAATGTCGGAGCATCCTTCGCGCGCCGCGCAAAAAATTCGCGGAGTGAGCGCATCGCTTTCATCGTGCGCAAAATGCGCGCGCCTTCTTCGCGATACATTGTACTGCCCGAAATTTCGAGCTTTCGGAGCGTCGTACTAATATCGTCGAGCCCACCGAAATTGGGCGTTTCCTGCGCGATAAGGAAAACTCGCAATTCCCGTATCTCCGCAAGCGATCGGTCGATAGCAAGTGTATCTAATTTCGGAATCAGCTCGCGGGCGAGCGCATGCTTGCCCAGCGGAGTATGGGTAAAGCGGCAATGAGTGAGAAATATTTTTTCATATTCCAGTTCTCGCGCCGCATACCGAAACGATTTCGGAATATATAGAAGGAATTGTTCGGCGAGATCGAAAAGAATTCGCCGCGATTCTTCGATCAGCAGTTCATCTTCCGTGCGCTCCTGGGTTTCGCCATTCGAGAATGAAGGCGCGGCTGAACGATCGATAATACTTACGTCGCTGGACAATTAGATGTTGATGTGACCTTTTGATAGACTAAATAACATTCATCTCAGACCGAGTCGCGTTCGTTTGCGACTGACGCATGAATGTAAGGCCTTAGAACACCGATTGCGACCGTGGAAGTTTTAAGGAGGGGCTGGTAGAGTGCCGATTTTTCCGTAATGCGTTCCGGCGGAAGATGGATAAGCGCGAAGAGGGCCAGCAAAATTCCGAGTATAAACGCCGCTCGAATGAAGCCCAGTACCGCTCCCGCAATCCCATCGAAGCCCCGCAGGATTCCGCGTCTCGGCGAAAATGCGCGTCGTATCCAACCACCGAGGAATATCAGTACGAGGAATGTCAGAATAAATCCGATAACGGGCCGCGCCCACATCGGGCCGATTTTTAGCGCATGGCCAATAGGCGCCGCGAGCGCCGATGCGCCCATTCCCGCCAGCACCAGCACGACGAGCGCGAGCAGCATGGCAATCGCGCCCGAGCGCCAACCTCCGATGATCGCAAGTAATAACAGAATAGCGATAATAATATCGAGGATCACGCGTTAGCCCGCATCATGAGTTCTTCCTTCACGATCTCCTGCACCATTTTGCCGTCGGCTTTGCCTTTCATCTCCTTCATCAGGAGCGGGATCACTTTGTTCGTATCCTGCGGTCCAGCCGCACCCGATTCGCGAATTACTTCGCGGACACGCGCGGCAATCTCATCACGCGAGAGCTGCTTTGGCAGATATTCCTGAATGATAGCGAGTTCGGTACGTTCTTTTTCCGCCAGCTCAGGCCGGTTATGCTGGTCGTACATCTCGATCGCTTCGCGCCGTTTTTTTGCGGCACTCATCAGGATTTTCATTTCATCTTCCGGTGACATTGCGCGCTCCGCCCCGCTTTTTTCAAATTCGATAATCGCTGCACGAAGGCCACGGATAGTATCCGTGCGCACCTTGTCTCCGGCCTTCATCGAGGCTTTGAGCTCTTCATTAATCCGGTCTTTGAAATTCATGCTATATTTGTCTCCATTATAATCGATTCGGTATTCGTATCACCGAGCCATTGACTGATTTCCCAGCGTCACTCGAAAGAAAAAAGCACAGGGCCGCAATATCTCGGGGCTCTGTCCATTTCGGAATTTCTTCCGCGCTTCCCCACGACTCATTCGCTTTGGTATGAATTACCGTCGGTACGATCGAGTTCGCCGTTATCCCACGCGTTTTTCCCTCTTCGGCGAGCACTTGTGTGAGCGAAATGACTCCCGCTTTGGAAGCAATATATCCGCCTTTGTTCGCAGTCGGCCGGAGCGCCAGTTCCGCGCCGATGGATACTATTGCACCGCCCTCTCGCATATTCAACATCGCATATTTCGCAGCGAGAAAGAAGCTAACCAGATTTAGCTCCATTAAGTAGCGAAAATCTTCCAGGCTCGTTTCGGAAACCGGCTTCCAGGGCTTCACTCCACCAACCGTTGCAATAAGAGTATGC
>DASZLH010000046.1:0-4934 GCA_035552495.1 Kapaibacterium sp. (SeqCode)
CGGGGGTCAACTTTGGATGCTCGATCTCGACTCGATGCAATACTTCAATTCGAAGATCGAAGAGGAATTTACCGGTGGTGCAAAACAGAAAACAGTGCAGGCAGGCGATACGGTGAGCGTGTATTACCGTCCCGAGACGGATACTCTGATCGGCATCGACTCGGCGCATTTCGTCGTCCGATTCGATTCGGACGCGCTGGGATTCAGAGATTATACGCTACCTCCGGGCTGGAAAGTTTTAAACTCTTACAAAAGCGCGGGCACACTCGACCTTTGGTTAATTGGGGATACTACTGCGACGTTGCCCAATCCCATGCTCCGAGTTGCATTCAATACATACCTTGCACTTTCTGCAAAAGTTTATCTCGACTCAGCGCATCTCTACGGTCACCGTCTGAACTGCGACTGCCAGGCGCTCTCGATAGCGAATCCCGATTCGGTGGAGGTCGATTTCACCGGCTGCGGGGATTCCACGCTGCTGCACTTTATGCAGACCGGCTCGCCGTTTACCATCGAGAGCATCGTGCCGAATCCGGCGCAAACGGAGATTACCGTCCAATTGGGTGGCGCCGCAGTGGGCACCCACCACGCGGGTAGCGCTATCACTTATACACTCTCGGATGCATTAGGCCGCGGCGCGTTATCGGGAGAAGATATTCCAACGTCGCTGAATGTCTCCGGGCTTCCTTCGGGAGTTTATTATTTACGATTATCGCAAAACGGTTTTACTGAAACGCGCCGTGTCGTTATAGAGCGTTAGGCGCTATTTAATCCGCACGCGGGACGGCCAGTCCGCCGTGCGTGATGAGCGCTACGCGGGCATCGGAGCCTTTTCTTTCGATAGCGGCATCGAGCACGTCCTGCGCGTGGTTGCTATGATAAAATCCGAATCGCTCGGGATCGGCGCTACCCGGTCCCATCGAAACGAACGTAATGCGCGATGTGCGATCGACGACCTCTCGCAGGGCCGCCAGTTGCGCGCCGGCTACCGGGTTATGCGATAAAGCTCCCGACTCGGCAGAGTGGAGAAGATCTTTGCGCGACTCCGAAATATTTTTTGCAAGTCCCGCCGAGTGAACGGAAAGCGCTTCGAGCAGCGGCGATACGATAATAATTTCGCCGCCTTCTTTCACGACACCCATTGCCGCATAGAGCGCGTGCGAGGCTTGAAACAGATTTGCATCGAAGGGATGCGAATCGATGACGACAATATCGGCCCGCTCCGGCACGGAAAACTTACTCATTCTCGATGCGATGTCCGCTCCGACGCGATAAACGCTCGCCGGACTGCCGGTCACGCAGGAAGCAATTTGCTGCGTGCGGTCGATGAGCACGTCTACACAGAATTTAAAAGCAGGTATGAATTCAAGCAGCTTCCAAATCATTTCGCGCGCGGGGCTTTTCGTATGTCCGAGTATTTCTTCGGCAGGCTGCTCCGCGCCCGCGAGATAAATCGCGCCGATCATGTCCTGATCGCCCAGTCCCGGAAAAATGAGAGATCCCCCGCCGGTAAATCCTTTGAACCGGTTCGGATATGTGCCTGAAATTCCGACGATAAGCGAAGCATCGCGCAAGCGTGCGTCGGCGCGCACGGAGATTGCTCCGGCATCGGTATGCGCGGTCCCGAAAATATGATAGGAATCGCTGTGATCGTTAAGCGCCGACTGAAAAACTTTATACTTCTTCCGCATCTCCGCGCCGATCTTGCGATCGACCTCTTCGCTCGTGTTCGCGCGATGGCTCGCATTTGCAATCAGGACAGAAATATGCGCATCGCTCACACCGGCCGCATGGAGCGCCTGCACGATATAAAAAAATGGGAAAACAGTCGGCGTCGGTTCGAGCGCATCGTCGAGCACGATGAGGACGCGGTCGTCCGGAGTCGCAAGCTCCGATAATTTTGGACTGTTGACCGGCTGCTCGAACGCGTCGTGCAGGATTTTTTCGCGGTCCATGTGGGGCGTTTCGAGCGGACTGAAAATGCCGATCGCGTTGCGGTCGGGGATCTCGATTTCGCGGACTTTCGGGTAGTAGGTGTAGTAATAGCGCATGAAAAAGTGGTTACGCGGCTGAGATTTTAAGATTGTTTGAAAGTGCTCTCAATGATGCACGTGTATAGAACAAAAAAGTATATCGTGATAATCCATGCTTTTCAAATAAAGCATCGGGCCAGGCGTCTAAACCTTCAACGACATTGTGTATTGGCTTTGAAAATACATACTTATGTCCATTACGCAAATGCTGTTTTCCGCTCACCCTGAGAATCATAATTAAGGATAAGCCGTTATCTTTAAGTTATCTTGCAAAAAATGTCTAATAACTAAAGGATGATTCAATTGTGGCTGAATTCTCTGGGCAAGCAATAAATCCAAAAATTGCTCGAATCACGGGTAAATATGTCTCTCAGACGACGGGCAATATTCCTTATCGTGCCTTCATTCCAAATTTTCTGCCTCCCGAGCCGCCGCTTGGTTTGGGTGCTGTCGATGAATTAAGAACAAAGGCAACGCTCGCGCTGGGGTCGCTGAATGCTGTCTCTCGCTTCTTGCCAGATAAGAATTTATTCCTCTATTCGTATGTAAGAAAGGAAGCAGTCCTTTCGAGCCAAATCGAAGGGACCCAATCGACACTCGAAGACTTGCTGCTCTTCGAGAACGATGCGGTGCCGGGTGTTCCGATCGACGACGTGGCCGAAGTATCTTCCTACGTGGCGGCGCTCGAATATGGACTCGAAGAGTTGAGAAAGGGCCTGCCGATCAGCAACAGGCTAATCCGGGGAATGCATCGTGTACTTCTTTCGAGCGGTCGTGGAAGCAATAAATCGCCGGGAGAATTCCGTGAAGGACCTGTGTGGTTGGGAGGCTCTCGGCCGAATAATGCGCTGTTCGTACCACCGCCTCATACGGAGATTCCTCGGCTGATAGCTGATCTCGAACGATTCCTGAACGATGTGCCTGCAAAAACTCCGACACTGATAAAAGCGGCACTTTCCCACGTTCAATTCGAGACCGTCCATCCTTTCTCGGATGGCAATGGTCGCATCGGTCGATTGTTGATTTCACTTCTGCTTGCTGCGGAGAAAATGCTCGACGAACCGTTGCTGTATCTCAGTCTCTATTTCAAAACCCATCGTCAGACCTATTATGATCTTTTACAACGAGTCAGAACGGACGGCGATTGGGAGTCCTGGACTTTATTCTTTCTGAACGGCGTAGCGGAGGTTGCCGATGGAGCAGCTCGCACTGCGCATCGGTTGCTCACGCTATTCGATTCGGATAGAATAGTGCTTGAAAAGGAGGGCAGACACGCGGGCACTCTCGTTCGCGTGCATGATCTATTAAAACATGAGGTGGTTGTAACTTCGACCAAGGTTTCACAGCGACTCAATGTATCGCTGCCAACTGCGATTGCGGCACTTGGCAGGCTTTGGGAAATGGGAATCGTGCGCGAGACTACCGGCAAGCAGCGCAATCGGAACTACGTTTATTCACAATATCTCGATATTCTGAACGAGTGAGGATAAACTGTATGGGAAGCCACAAACTTCAGAATGAGGTTGCGAGCATTGCATTGCCGCCTCACCCTTTTGGTAGAAGAAGGAATCCTTTATTCTACTTTCGCCAGCTTCTCGGCGCGTTCGGCCACGCGGAGCGATTCGATCACTTCATCGAGATTGCCTTCCATGACGTCCGAGAGATTGTACAGAGTCAGATTAATGCGATGATCGGTCAATCGGTTTTGCGGAAAATTGTAGGTGCGGATTTTTTCGGAGCGGTCGCCGGAGCCGATCATCGAACGGCGCTCGGCGGAATATTTCTCTTCGGCTTCGCTCTTTAATTTTTCATAGATGCGCGCGCGCATGACCTTCATCGCCTTATTCCGGTTCTTGAGCTGCGACCGTTCTTCCTGGCAACTCACGACAATGCCAGTGGGAATATGCGTGAGCCGCACAGCGGTCTCGACTTTATTGACATTCTGCCCGCCTTTGCCGCCCGATCGAAAAATATCGGTGCGTATATCGCCCGGATTGATCTCGACATCGACTTCCTCGACTTCCGGCAGCACCGCGACCGTCGCAGCACTCGTATGCACGCGGCCCTGCGTTTCGGTTTGCGGAACCCGCTGCACCCGATGCACGCCCGACTCGAACTTCATCTTGGCATAGACATCCGTACCCGAAAGAGAAAACGTAATTTCCTTATACCCGCCGAGCGACGATTCGTTCGCATCGATGACTTCGAGCTTCCAGCCCTGGCGCTCGGCATAGCGCGAATACATTCGAAACAGATCACCGCCAAAAAGCGCGGCTTCATCGCCGCCCGTGCCGGCTCGAATTTCCAGAATGGAATCACGCGAATCGTTCGGGTCCACGGGAATAAGAAGCAGCTTGATCTCTTCTTCCATCGTTGCGAACTGCGCTTCGAGCGATCTCAACTCATCGCCGGCAAGCTGCTTCATTTCGGGATCGCGCGTTTCGTTCAGAAGCTCTCTCGCGCCTTCGAGATCGCGCTGCAAACGGCTAAAGCGATGATACGCCTGCTCGATGGGCGCGAGTGTATGCCGCTCCTTGGAAAGCGTTCGAAGCTTATCGTTATCCGAAGACGTCGCGGGGTCTTCCAACTCCCGTTCGATCGCTTCGAATTTCAGGTGTACCTGCCGTAATTTGTCGAGTAAGTCCATGACGCGCGGCTAAACGCGAGAGAACGAGAGAATGTCCCAGCAGGATGAGATTCTGTCGAGAGACGGTATCGTATTTTCTACCCCCCCCCCGTTTCAAATTCCGCGATTTGGTGCAAATAGGAAAGTAGATCACTCGAGTCGCCGAGACCTAATTTTTGCCAAAGTTTTGAGCGAGCGGAGTAGACACTTTGCGGGTCCGTGCCCGTTGTTATTGCGGGGGCTCCAGGGACCTCTATATTAGTAATAGCTTGGCC
>DASZLH010000047.1:0-6570 GCA_035552495.1 Kapaibacterium sp. (SeqCode)
TGGAACGTTCGATGTGGAAGCGCGGGTGCGTGCGTTTCAGCAGTCGCAGCAGGACTTAATCAATAGCAGCGTGATGACCGAGAAGCTCGGCACGCTTTCGAACGGAGCGAATCAGCAGCCATTCTCGACGGCGTGGACGAATATCGGGCTTATCGGTGCGACATATTCCGGCGGCTGCACGACGACGATTGCGATCGATCCGACGAATACCAATATCATGTACGTTGGCGCGACGAGCGGAGGTGTGTGGAAATCGACCGACGCCGGAGGGCACTGGACGGAATTGACCGATCTCGTTATTCCCAATCTTTCCGTGGCTTCGATCGCGATCGATCCGAAAAATCATAATACGCTGTATGTTGGGACGGGCAACGGGTTTGCTGCCATCGATGAATTGACGGGGACCGGCATCTATAAGTCCACCGATGCTGGTGGAAGCTGGTCTCGTATTGGCTCCTCAACGATCAGTGGGACCGTCGTGAAAGTGATGATCGATTCCCTGCATAGTAACGTCCTCCTTGCATCGCTGTATTCTACGAACCGGGGTGTCTATCGTTCGACCGATTCGGGCGCAACATGGTCGAAGGTGTTTCCATCGAGTGGAAGTGCACCCGGTGTTATTTGGGATATTGCTTCCGGCACGGTAGTTTCAGGCACACCATTACTCTATTTTATCGAAGGAAATAATCCGGGCGGCAGCGCAACGGAGTGTGGCATTTATAAATCGATCAACGATGGCGCTTCGTGGTCGAAGATTACTGTCACGTCGATTCCCAAAGGCAATGAGATTGGGCGGGGCGCCATTTCTATTCCCGCAAGTAACCCCAGCCGCGTGTTTGTGCTCTTGGCCAATCCGGACGGCGACGAAATCTATTACGACAGCGCGTTATTTCGTTCGACGGATAATGGCTCGACCTGGAGCACTATTGCCATTCCGACCACGCTGTTCAAGCCTCTGGCACAGGCGGCCGCGCAAGGGTGGTACGATTGTATTCTCGGCGTGACTCCGCGTTCGAGCAGTTCGGCCGATACGATTTATATTGGCGGAGTCGAAGGATGGGTCAATTACAACGATGGGGCTGGGTGGATTCAATGGGCGGGATATAACTCGCCGTATTACGATTGGTCGCAGTATCCTCATGTCGATCAGCATTCTATTGCATTTAATCCGAAAGACCCATCACACGTATTTATCGGCGGCGATGGCGGCCTGTATCTATCTCTGGACGCCGGTAATTCATGGACGTACCGTTCGAACCAGATGGTAACGAATAGATTTTACCGCATCGGGCTTAGCCCGCAAACATCCGAGTATAAAAATACCTACGCCGGCGCGCAAGATCAGGGCACATGGTTCATCGTGAGCGGAGGAACGACGGAAAATACTGGCCTGGGCGGCGATGGCTCTCAGCCTATTGTCAGTCCCTTTAGCTCCAATACGATTTATAGCGAGTTATCGGAAGGGCAAATTTATAAATCGACGATTGGAATTCAATGCGGGAGCTGTTGGAATGAGATCGACGGCAGTATCACGGATACTCCGCCATGGGATGCGCCGCTCGTGATGTCGCGTGCGGCGAAAGGATCTGTCCCCGCGTATGATATTTTGTATGCCGGCCGTCCGCATCTCTGGAGGACGATTAATGCTGGTTCGAGCTGGGATACGATCTCTCCGGAATTTGCGAATGGGCCGATCAGCGCTATCGGCATTTCGTTAGTCGATTCGAGAAATATTTATGTTGGCCTTCAGTACGGAGGAGGTATCTGGCTGACGACGAACGGTGGTTCGAGCTGGTCGCAGAAATTGTCTTCGACTCCGACGGTGACTTCGATCGTCACCACTGGCCGCGATACGAATTTCGTGCTTGCAAGTTTTTATACTACGAGTGGTGCTCGCGTGATGCGCTCCACAAACAAAGGCGCGAATTGGACGAGCGTAACGGGACTGAGTGGCTCGGCATTGCCCTCTGTCGGGGTCAATTGTATCGCGCTCGACTCCGTTAATCCATTACGAATATGGTACGCCGCAACCGACAACGGTATTTATTACACGATCGATACCGGCAAACATTGGACGATTGCCGGGTCCGGCCTGGGGCTTGCTCCGTGCCGCGATGTTCAGGTGCAGGCGAATAAGACGACGATCCGTGTCGCGACGTTTGGCCGGGGACTTTGGGAAGCCGCGACGAACGTGCTGCCGGTCGAGCTTTCTACGCTTACTTATCAAAAAACATCGAGCGGCACGCAACTCCTGTGGCATACCGATAGCGAGCGTGGCGATCAGGGGTTCTATGTCGAGCGCAGCGCTAATTCGGGTCCATTCGAGGACGTAACGTTCGTGCCAAGTTCGGCTCCGGGCGGTGTATCCAATATGGAGCTCGATTACTCCTGGCTCGACACTGCACGATCGACAGGGACCTATTTGTATCAATTAAAACAAGTCGATCTCGATGGCACGGAGCACTTCTCGAATTTCGTGGAAGTCCATTATGGCAACGATCAGATGATTGTCTATCAAAATTTCCCGAATCCATTTGTAGTAGGTCAGCCCTCATCTACCACTGGATTCAATCCGTTCGGTACGGGTAATTCGATCGTTGTGCAGCCCTCGCCCGAAACCCGGATCGAATACGAACTGCCGGCGAGCGATATTGTGTCACTCAAAATTTATAACTCGACGGGCAAGCTCGTTCGCACGCTGCTGCAATCGGTTTCTCAAACGGCCGGCGAGCAGGACGCGTATTGGGATGCCCATGCCGACGATGGTGCTGTCTGTCCGAGCGGTGCGTATTTTTATGTATTGGAGTCGCAGCAATCGGGGACGTTCGTGAATAAGCTGGTGCTACTCTCGAATTGAACCTGGATTACGCTGACGTTATGTGATTTCGCTGATGGACTGTCCAAAAATTCTCGATTGCGATGATTGACTTCCATTAAGAATAAAACGAGAATTTGGATCTATGAGGATCAGAGTCGTCGTGTGGTTTGCGCTGCTCTTTGCATCTGCTTCGAATGGCTGGACGCAATCGGTAACGCTCTCCGGGACCGTGCGTGAGCATGAGAGCAAGGAAGCGATTCCTGGTGCATCGCTCGGCCTAATCGGGACTTCCAGGGGCGCGAAGGCTAACCGCGATGGACATTACCGCCTGCTCCTCGATGCTGGGAAGGATTACTATATTCGGATTACAGCGATCGGGTATAAGCCCGATACTATCGAAGTCGCTTTGGTGCATGATGAGTCGCGCGATCTTGAGCTCGCCGTATCGCCGCTCGGTGGTGCCACGATCACTATCTCAGCAGAGGATAGCCGCAAAGAAGCCCGCCGGATCATGCATAAAGTGATCGACATGAAAGATGCATGGCAATCCCAAATTCACGATTACCAATTTCACGTCTATTCCCGCGGCGATCTTCGAGTAAAAAGCGATACCTCGAGCCAGGTGCTTGCGGTTCTGGAATCGGTTGCGAATGGATATTGGAAACGTGGCCTGGGATATGCGGAGCGAATCACTGCGCGAAAAGAGACAGCCGATATTCCAGCGGATGTGAACCGCATCGCGCTTTTCGATGTCGAAAATTTCTATAACGACCGGCTGCAGATTGAGGAATACAGTATTGTAAGCCCTGTTGCGCACGATGCATTCGATCGCTACGATTACGATCTTCTTGGCGAAGGCGAACTGAATGGCTCGCCCGTCTATAAAATTTCAGTCGAACCCCGCAACGCGCTTTTCCCCGCGTTCTCCGGAACGCTCTGGATCGATAAGGCCGACTACACGATCGCTTATCTCGAACTGAGCCCGAACGATGCCGTCCAGCTCGGTCCGGTAAAAAATGTTGCGTTCGAGCAAACCTTTAGCTTTGTCGATAATAAATTTTGGATGCCATCCGACATGAGTTTTAGCTGCGCGATCAAATTTGAATTGCCGATCGTGCCGAATTTTTATCTGTCGCAATCTGCTACACTGGATAATTATGTGGTCAATGGCGGCGTGGCTGATTCGCTTTTCGCTTCGGATCGCCATACGGTCGCTGCGAGTGCTGACAGCGTGGATTCGCTGCACTGGGTCGCGATGCGTACGATCCCGCTCGCGCGCGATGAAGATACGGCGTACCGTCTTTTCGATAGTCTCGCTGTTGCTTTCGATAGCCTTCGCAACCATCCCTCCGCGCCATCGCTTACGCCGATGGGGTTGCTGTTCGGACTTGTCTCGACCGATCTGTATCAATACAATCGTGTGGAAGGCTCGCGTTTCGAGTTGGGGCATAGCTGGGACTTTTTTGAAACTCTCCCGCTGACAGTCAGCACCTCCGTTGGATATGGCATTGGCGATGCGCACTGGAAATATTCCGCAGGCTTCGAACAAGCTCTTACGACGCGCCCCTCAGACGGACTCACAATAAATATTCCTATTACCGGCGACTTGCATTTTACATCGTTCAAAAGTCCGCCCGATGTGAGCTCTTCGATCAGTGGAAACATCTACGATGAATACGTGAGCAGAAGCGATGCCTACGATCCGATTGTCAATACGCTTACGGCGCTATTGCTCCACAACGATTATCCCGATTATTTTCACGCGCACGGGTTCGAGATCGAGTATAAACTCACTCCCGATAAACACTTCACAGGCAGCCTCGCCTTCAAAAACGAAGTCGAGCAAAGCCTTTCGAATGTGACGGACTTTAGCTTGCTCCTGACACGCAATAACTTTCGCATCAATCCGCCGATTGAGGATGGCCGCTTGCACGAGCTTGCCGCGAATGTGCGCGAGAAGTTCGATCTGGGATTCTGGAAAAGCACTACGAGCGCCCGATTGAATTATTCTATGCCCGCAATCGGCAGCCAATTTTCTTACATGACCGCCGGAGTTAAGCTCTCACTTGAAGGGAAATTAGGAGGATGGGGGAAGGCATGGTTATCGGGATCGTATGAGTCTCTTCTCAATGGCGCGCTGCCGAGCCAGTCGCTCTTCTTTTTCGATGCGCGCGATGCAGTGATTGCGCCGCGCTCTGTTTTTCGCACGATGTCTCCCTTCGAATTTCAAGGCGACCGTGCCTGGTCGGTTATGTTCGAGCAGAATTTTTACGATCTTCCGACGCGCGCGCTCGGCATTACAATGCCAATGGATATACACTGGTTTGGATTTGCAAATGTGGCGGGAGTCACACTGTCGGATTCATCCATGCATCAGTTGGCTATGCCGATACAAACGCTCGGAAATAAGCCCTTTGCCGAGGCTGGATTTGGTATCGGCAATATTTGGAATGTAATTCGTTTCGACGCCGCGTGGCGGCTGACACACCGCTTGCAACATAATTTTTTTGTGACCGGCACGCTGGTGCTGAGTTTTTAATCCGCGCAGGTCGGGCTTCCAGGGTCGGGCTGGAAGCACCGACCTATGCGGGGAAGCGCCGATCTACGCGGAGAAGCGCCGGCCTACGCTGCTACCACCGATGTTGCACCGTATAGGTAACCTTTTGTTCGCCGCGCGATTTAACAGGAACATGAAAGACGATCGTGCTTGCGTCTTTTTTCTCATAGTCCATCGAGGACTTCGTGATCTCCCAGTTCGTGCCGAGATCTTCGACAGCGTCGATCGTCACGTCCTGGTCCTTATGATTTTTTAAAGTAATCTCGATCGTCTGTTCGTTCGCATTCGACCCGAGACTTTGTTCGGAAGTTATTTTCCGGTCGCCCGTGAGATCGAAGGCATTGCCGACATGCAGCGTGATCTTTTCATCGCGCGGAGTATGATCGATGCGGTCCTCGCCGACAAATTCGAGCGAGCCGTCTTTGTCGCGTTTCATCACTCGCACGATTCCCATTGGCAATGGGATTCCGAGATGATTTGCTTCGGAGTTTGTAAATCCGATCGTCACGGCAACAGTTTTGCCGCCTTCGTACGTATAGTGTTTTTCCGCGCCAACTCTGTTTGCCGTCAGCAGCGAAATTTGTTTAGTCTCGTCGTTATTAATATTCGTCTGGCGTCCGAGATCGTAGACGTGATATTCGAACATGCCATGCTCCTGGAATTGCGGTGCGTTCATAAATTGTCGCACGGTTGCATTTCCAGCTCCATTCATTGGTCGCGGCGGAGGGGTTACTCGATTCAGCGATCCGGCTACAAGTTTTAATTTCGCATCGGGGAAGGAGGCTCCGCTCGTATTCTCTATGCTGACCCATCCGGTGAGGTCCAGTGTATTATCATCATCCGAAAGGGCAGCGATATATTCGGTGTGCCACGTCATGCCGCCCGTCTGATAGAGTACTTCGAGCGGTTCGCTGGAAAAGTCACGGGCGGATTCCAGCTTCCAGATGAGGGTCGGCTTCGTGATAAGTCCTCCGGAAACTTGCGGCACGCTCATTGTGTATCGCGAAAGATTGGGCAGCATGACGATGCCTGACGCGGTTGCCAGCGTCAGTTTATCGTCTTCGACTGCCAGCAGCGTGCCTTCGGTTTTCGTGCCTTTATCGTCGGTGACGGAGATCGTTTTATCGATATATTTCTCCAGCAATTTCGATTGACTCACGAGATCGTACTCGAAATTCTGCTCGACGACATTGAC
>DASZLH010000048.1:0-7326 GCA_035552495.1 Kapaibacterium sp. (SeqCode)
CCAATATCCATCCACATAGGAGTTGCAGTGCGTGAGGATAAGATCCTGCGCGCCGATAATAGTCCGGGTGCTACGCGCGAACGAGCCGAACCCGTTGCCGGAATGCGCACCGGCCATACACGCAACGTAGCCACCAGCTCGCTTCACCGTGTCGGCAGCGATTGCATATGTTGAGAGGGGCACTTCGAAATATTGCGCAGCTTCGATTTCCGTCATACCGGCATCCAACCGTTTGGCGCCTGCTTCAAACGCCTGCCGAGCGATGGCGCATGCAAGCCGCACGCGCTCCTGCTCGCGCATTGTTAAAACGGAGCGCTCGCGCATTAACAGATCGTCGGCAGGTTTGCGCGCGAACGATGTACCGAGTGTTTGGCGTAGCAGAGCCAGTATGCCAAACCCATACAGGTTCATCGCAATGTATGATGCCTGTTCCGAGGATGGTTTCGTTTCGACTCCGATCGTCGCATGCTCAAGGCCAAGTCCCTGAATTGCCTGCACGAACGCTTCTCGCACATCTTCCAGGAGCGTCGTAACTCTATCGAGCGAGCCAGGTGCAAATGGAATGACTTTATCGGCTCCGGTATCTTCATAGAGTTCGCGCTCATCCTCCGGAGCAATCAGAAAAACTTCTCCATCTTTCGTTGCAATAGCAATGGCCGTCCCAACAATCGGCCAATAGCCTGTAAGCATCAACACATTTTTAGGCAATGCGCAAACGATCGCATCGAATCCCGCTTCGGTAATCGTCGCAGCGATGCGTTCGATGCGTTCGATGCGTTCGGTATCTTTGGGCATAGACGTTAATTGCTAAAGTGTAGGACAGGCTTTAGCCTGTCCTCAACCGGTAGTGGCTAATTTAAAAATTATTCCCCTCCCGCAGCAGCGGGAGGGGTTAGGGGAGGGTAAAACCCATAGTTATTACTCTCCGAATACCCTCCCCCGGTCCCTCCCGCTGCTGCGGGAGGGGAGAAATCTTAAATTGAGCTATTACCCCCCTCGATGACAGGCTGAAGCCTGTCCTACACCATTTCGCGTACTTTGTCGGAAGCGACGGTCAGCGCAATTTCGGCTCCATTCGGTTCGCCTTTGAGGAGCGCCTCGGCAAAGTGCGTCGCTTGCTTTCGTGTGATCTTCGGTGGGAATGGCGGCTCGAATGGATCGACTATCGCTTCGATGAGCACAGGCCCCGGTGTTTGCAGCGCTTCATCGAGTATATCGCCGCACGTCTTCGGATCGTCTATGGTAAATGCGGTCCCACCGCAGGCGCGGGCATACGCCGCGAAGTCGATCGGCTGCAAGTCGATCTCATATTCCGGGTTTCCCATGAAAACAATCTGCTCCCATTTAATCATACCAAGCGCGTTGTTTTTCACGACAACGATACGCACCGGAAGTTTATATTTCACACACGTTGCAAACTCCGCCATGAGCATCGAAAATCCTCCATCGCCCACGAACGCAACGCATTCTCGTTCGGGATACGCGATCTGCGCTGCGATAGTATACGGCAATCCATTCGCCATCGTAGCAAGATTACCGGAGAGTGAAAATTTCTGTCCGCGTTTCGTGTCGATAAATCGAGCAGCCCACGTTGCGATGGTGCCGGAATCGGATGAAACAATAGCGGTATCGCTGAGTCGTTTGCCAAGCTCCGATGCGATGACCTGGGGTTTCATAGGCATTCGATCGTAACTTGCCTGCTCCTTCAGAAGTTTGCGCCAGTCCTTCATTCCTTCCTGAGCTGTTTCGAGAAACGACCGGTCACGCTTTCTCTCGATAAGAGGCAGCAATTCTTTTAGCGACAGTTTGCTATCGCCGACCATACCGACCTCGACAGGAAACCGTAAGCCGATTCTCATCGGATCGAGTTCGATCTGCACGCCGCGAACGTCCTTTGGCTTCGGATAAAATTCGATATAGGGAAAGCTCGTCCCGATCATCACCAGTGTATCGCACTCTTCGAGTGCTTCCTGCGAAGGCTTTGTACCAAGAAGTCCAATGCCGCCTGTAGTATAGGGGCTGTCATCGGGTACACAGGCTTTCCCGAGTAGCGGCTTGATAATCGGGCCGCCCACTTTTTCGGCGAGGGCTTCAAGCTCATCGGTTGCATGCAAAGCACCGCTGCCCGCAAGGATCGCAACTTTCTTTCCAGCATTTATCACCTCCGCTGCGCGTTGTATGTCACGCGCATTCGGCAGCCGGCCACCGCGCGCAAATACCTCGGAAGTATGATGCGGCACGTTACGCTCGCTTCGCTCCTTCACTTCCTGCGTCTGAATATCGACGGGGATCGTCACGTGCGCGACCCCTCGATACGTTAGCGCCGTGCGGATCGCAAGATCGACTACATTCTGCACATGTCCGGGACCCATAACGCGCGCATTGTATTTTGCCACATCCATATATAGCCGATCGAGCTGAACATCCTGCTGAGTATAGGTATCGATCAGATCGTGGTATTGCATCCCGGTGATTGCGAGCACGGGCACACCGTCGAGCTTCGCGTCGTAGAGACCGTTCAGAAGATGAATACCCCCGGGGCCGGAGGTCGCAATACACACGCCGAGCTTTCCGGTATATTTTGCATAGCCGCACGCCATAAATGCTGCGGCTTCTTCGTGCCGGACCTGAATGAAATTAATTTTCTCGCGCTGTTTGCGCAGCGCTTCCATAATACCATTGATTCCATCTCCGGGCAGCCCGAAGATTACTTCCACATCCCAGTCGATCAGGGATTGTACGAGAATATCGCTTGCAGTCTGAGCCATACTATGATGAGATTAATACTCATCGACTCTGGCAAAAAGCACGCCGTAAAAACCAGAAATGAGAGAGGGGTTGGCAATAATTACGTTTTGCGCGTTGCTCTATGGATAGCAACGCGCCCAATTTTAAACATTCACGTCGCATGAATGGGGGCATTTGAATAACTAAACGATCGTAAATCTGCCCGCTTGGAGGCGTGTTCGAGTGTGATAGCAACGAGATTGCCATCACTATCGTATTCTCCGAGAGTGTTATCGTCGATATCGCGTGTGTCTTCAATTGCTGCTTCGGCAAATTCCACAAGAAGTGTATCCGTATCGTCAAAATAAGTTATTTTCATATCAATTTTTCATTTCTTTCATAGCCAGCACCTCCGCTAAGTGATAGGTTTTTCGTCCCGTGGCTTGTTCGATCTGTTCGCGGCAGGAAAAGCCATCGGCAATGATGAGATGGTCTGTGGAAGTCTTGCGAATTTTGGGCAGCAGTTTTCGCTCGCCGATCTGCATCGAAATATCGTAATGCTCTTCCTCGAATCCAAACGCTCCGGCCATACCGCAGCACCCGGCATCGACTTGCTCGACACCAATCCCCGCCCGTTTGAGCACTGCGCCTTCTTCATCTTTACCCAGGACCGAATGATGATGGCAATGAAGGTGCAGTAACGAATTTTCGATACCCGAGACCCGAGACCCCATACCCGAGTATTCCGGCGCAAACTTTTCGAGGAATTCGCTGAGTAAATAAGTATTCTCGCTCAATCGTTTGGCGTCTTCGCGTTTTGAGAACATACTATTCAGCTCATCGCGAAAAACCGATGCACAGCTCGGTTCGAGCACGACCATCGGAATCCCGGCGGATATATCTTTATCTACAATTTTCAGAATATCCTGCAAGTGCCGCTTTGCGCGATCGAGCATTCCCCAATCGTAGAGCGGCCGTCCGCAGCACATCGAACGCTCATAGACTTTAACAGTAAAACCGGCATCTTCCAATACTTTCGTCGCAGCGATGGCCGTCTCGGGACGAAAATAATTGTTGAAGGTATCGGCCCAGAGAATAACGGGGCTTGCATCGGGTTTGGGGTATCGGGTATCGGGTTTCGAAGATTTGGTATCGGATTTTATGAATTGAGCTTCCGATACTCGGTACCCGGAACCCGATACCCGACCAAAAAACCAGTCTTTAAACGTCTGCTTCGCAAACTTCGGTATCGTCCGCTTCAGATGAATTCCTGCGATGCGCTTTGCCAGCGTGCTTAGTCCGGGAGCGTGAGTTACAGCATTCACCAGCGACGGCATCTTCGATGCGAGCCGCGATCCCCAATAGATCATGCCCATGGTGTAGGCCGTTTTGGGGCGCGCCTTGTGCTCGTAATAATGGGCGAGAAATTCCGATTTATAGGTCGCCATATCAACACGCACCGGACATTCGCCTTTGCAGCCTTTACAGGCCAGACACAGATCGAGCGCTTCGCGCACTTCCTCGCTCTTCCATCCATCGGTAATGACATCGCCGTGGAGCATCTCCCACAATAGATGCGTGCGACCGCGAGTGACATGTTGCTCCTCTCGCGTTACCATGTAGCTCGGGCACATGACGCCATCGTGCTCTTTGCGGCAAACTCCGGCGCCAACGCAGCGCTCGGTCGCGCGCGCGAAGCTGCCTTCATCCTCCGGATATTCGAAATATGTTTTGACGACCGGAGGATTATAATCGGCGCCATAGCGAAGGTTCTCATCGATGCGGTAAGGCCGTATGAGCTTGCCCGGATTCATTTTCCAATCGGGGTCCCAGATCGTTTTAAATTCTTCGAATGCCTGCATGATCTTCGGCCCGAACATTTTCGGTAGCAGCATTCCGCGCGCCTGTCCGTCGCCATGCTCGCCGGAGAGTGAGCCGCCGTAACTAATGACAAGATCGGCAGCTTCTTCCGTAAACGCAACCCATTTTTCTATTCCCTCTTTCGACTTCACATCCCAATCGAGGCGCGTATGCACGCAGCCATCGCCGATGTGCCCATAGACCGAACCGGTGTAACTATACTTCCCCATCAGCTTGCGAAAATCGCGAAGATAGCCGCCGACTTTCTCCGGGGGCACAGCCGAATCTTCCCACCCTTCCCAATTATCTTTCTCGCCGGGAATACGCGCCGTCGCGCCGAGCCCCGAATCGCGGACGTCCCAGATCGCCTTCTGATCTTTCGGATCGTCGTATATTTTGGAGTCGATGAGCGTGCCGTCTTTTTTTAGTTCGCGGAGCATTTCTTCGGCGGCGGTTTTCGCTGCTTCCGTAGAATCCGCGCCGAACTCCGCAAGCAGCCAGCCTTCGCCCTTTGGCATCAGCGTAAGATTTTTTGTTTGCAGGTGCTTCTTCCGCATATCGGTGATGAACTTGCGGTCGATACCTTCGAGGCCGATCGGTTTGTGCGAGAGAATCATCGGCACGTGATCGCCAGCGACCGCAATATCATTGTATCCCGCCACGAGCAGCACGCGCTTCGGAGGGCTTGGTATGAGATCGACCGTCGCTTCCAAAATCGTAACGAGCGTACACTCCGAGCCAACGAGCGCGCGCGCGACATGAAAGCCATTCTCTGATAGCAACTGATCTATCGAGTAACCCGATACGCGGCGTGGGATCGGTGGAAATGTGCGGCGGATTTCGTCCGCATACGTCTCGGAGAGCACGCGCAATCGTTTATATATTTCGCCAACGCGCCCACCGCGAGCGATAATATTTTCTAATTCCGATTCGCTCGTTTTGCCAACGGTCATCCGCGTGCCATCATAGAGCAAAACATCGAGCGAGTGAACGTTATCGGCAGTGCGGCCGGCCATGACAGAATGGACGCCGCACGAATTATTGCCGATCATTCCGCCCAGCGTACACCATTTGTGCGTCGCGGGATCGGGACCGAACGTTAGTCCATGTTTTTCGGCGGCATTGCGAAGATCGTCCAGAGCAATGCCTGGCTGAACTCGTGCGAGGCGTCGTTCGGGATTCAGTTCGACGATATGGTGCAGATATTTCGAGTAGTCGAGCAGGACCGCGGTGTTACAGCACTGTCCGGGAATGCTCGTGCCGCCGCCGCGATTGAGGACCGGCGCGCCATGCTCGCGCGCGGTCGCGATAGTCGCGATCGCATCCTCGATCGTGCGCGGAATTACAACGCCGATCGGAACCTGCCGGTAATTCGATGCGTCGGCTGCATAGATCGCGCGCGAACCCGCATCGAAGCGCACTTCACCCGCAACACGCCGCCGCAAATCGGCTTCGAGACGTTTCACATCGACCGTAACGTTCGGTATCGTAATACTCAGCGGTTCGTTCATTGGCAAATCATTCGTTTGCGATCGTAAGGAGTGTCAAGGTATCGGAGAGCATAAGAACCCGCCATCCATCGAAAGCCGTGCCCGAATTTTAATTCAAACCCCAGCAATTGGTAGCCGCAGGCTTTAGTCTCCGTGGTGGAGGGCCGTCAAGATTACGGCTTATCACCGCGCAGCCTAAAGGCTGCGGCTACCGAAATAAAGCGGCGAATACCCAGACGGACTGAAATTTCCCGGCTGGGTGAACTTGTATATTACAAGGACTTAATCTTAAAAATAAATATAAAAATATTGATTTTCACTGAACTTTCTTTAGTGCTTTTTATGTTTTACTATATGGAATGCCAAATCTCATTCTTTTTGTGTTGTCGTCATTGCGAGGAGAAGGAAGCTTTCTTCGGTCCCCAGGAATCGAGGGAAGCAATCTAGTGGTCAAATGAAATCACTTGATCCCAGGGGATGCTTCGAAGAAAATGGCTTCGCTGCGTTTATGCCATTTTCTTCTCGCAATGACGATATGGCGTCAAAGAAAGAAGAGCTTCGTCCAAGCCCTTTTCTTTCTGGCGGAGATTTATGAATTTGGAACTGACACCGCACTATATAATAACTTGACTATTGGCTAAACCAGTTCTATTACCTGTAATTTGCGAATCCCAAGAATTTCTTGCCACCGAGAGATCCTTCGACTCCGTTCGACTTCGCTTCGCTACGTCGGACTCCGCTCAGAATGACAAGTCAGAGAAGAAGAGTTAACCAGGATTGTTTTCTTTTGGGCGGAGATTTATGAATTTTGAACTGACACCGCACTATATAATAATTTGACTATTAGCTAAACCACCACGGTCTATGTGCATAGTTATTTACTCTCTTCGATTCCATTTGGCCTTCTGGTAAAAAAAACGCACGAGGACTCATGCCGGATTCACAAATTGAAATGTTAAGTTTTGCTTCACGCAAGGAGTTCCGAACGTGGCTGTCCAAGCATCACAGCAAGAGCAAAGGAATTTGGTTGAAGATTTACAAGAAGAGCTCGGCCAAGGCAACCATGACTTATGGCGAGGCGTTAGATGAAGTATTGTGCTTTGGATGGATTGACGGGCAAAAGAAACCGTTTGACGAAGAATCCTGGCTTCAAAGATTCACGCCACGCAGTCCGAGAAGTGGATGGTCTAAGGCAAATACTGAGCATGTCGAGCGGCTCACCAAGAAAAACAAAATGACAGCCGCCGGG
>DASZLH010000049.1:0-10359 GCA_035552495.1 Kapaibacterium sp. (SeqCode)
AACGCGGTATCCCAGTCGCTCAAAATACTGCACCGACTTCTCGATCCGATCCTGGGAACGTGGAGGACTTGCTGGCGCGATCAATCCGATCGCGTCACCAGGTCGAAGCGCGTTTGCTTTTATGCGGGCCATGATCGAAGTGCAACATCAATCGTAGCAAAGTAGACTCCGAAAAGAATTCGAATTTAATTCAAAAAAAATAACCCCGACTTATGCCGGGGTTAAAATATTACTCGTAACGAAGCTAATTCGTATCCTTACACCGCCGTCGCTTCGCCATCATTGCTGCCGTGTTCGGCTTCGTGATGCTCTTCCTGCGGGGCGGAGATTCCGGCTTCCTTCATGACTTCGTCGATCGAAGCGGCCGGAGTGGATACTGCCTGATCGCCCGATTTCGTTTCAATCGAGAAGAGCAGTTCTGCGCCATTGGCAGCTACATCGACTTTGACAAGCGTGCCATCCTTCACGGTCCCTTTCAGGATCTCCTCGGCGATCGGATCTTCGACGTACTTCTGCATCGCGCGTTTTAGCGGTCGCGCACCATACGTTTTGTCGAAGCCTTTATCGGCCAGAAAGTCGAGCGAGCGGTCGGTCAATTCGACATCGACGCCCATTTCGTGAACGCGCTTGAGCAGCTTGTTGAGCGAAATCTGAATGATCTGCTTGATATCCGGCTTCTCCAGGTGGCGGAAGACGATCGTGTCATCGATACGATTGAGGAATTCCGGATTGAAGAGCCGCTTGAGCGATTCATCGACCTGCTCCTTCATCTTCGAATGTTCGTCACCGCCTGCAGATTCGCCGAAGCCGATGCGCGCCTGTTTCTTGATGTCCTTCGTACCGACGTTCGATGTCATGATGACGATGGTATTCTTAAAGTCCACACGGCGTCCGAGCGAATCGGTAAGCTGGCCATCATCGAGCACTTGCAGCAGGATGTTAAATACATCCGGATGCGCTTTCTCGATCTCGTCGAGCAGTACAACGGAATAGGGTTTGCGGCGGACCTTCTCGGTCAATTGGCCACCCTCTTCGTATCCGACGTATCCCGGAGGCGCGCCGACAAGCCGGCTCACGGTGAATTTCTCCATGTATTCCGACATGTCGATGCGGATAAGCGCGTCATCGGTATCGAAGAGATACCGTGCAAGCGATTTCGCAAGCTCTGTTTTACCAACGCCCGTCGGTCCTAAGAAAATGAAGCTTCCGATTGGCCGGTTCGGATCTTTAAGTCCGGCGCGTGCGCGACGGATTGCCCGGGTAAGCTTTTCGATGGCTTCGTCCTGTCCGACGACCGATCCGCGAAGCGATTCCTGCATGTTGAGCAGCTTCGCCGATTCACTTTCGGCCACTTTGTTGACTGGAATACCCGTCATCATTGCGACGACATCGGCGATGTCTTCTTCAGAGACATCGTAGATCTGTGCTCCCGTCTCGACTTCCCATTCCTGCATGGCGAGCTCGAGGTCCTGCTGATATTTCTTTTCGAGATCGCGCAAGCGCGCGGCCTCTTCGAAATTCTGCGTTTTGACGACAAGATTTTTCTCGTTCTTCACGTCCTCGATCTTCTTTTCCAGCTCTTCGATATTTTTCGGAGCATGGACGTTCGCGAGGTGTACCCGCGAGCCGGCCTCATCGAGAACATCGATGGCTTTATCGGGCAGGAAGCGGTCGGTGATGTAACGGTCCGAAAGCTTTACAGCCTGCTCGATACCCTTTTCGGAGTAGCGGACGCTGTGGTGCTGTTCGTACTTCGATTTAATATTATTGAGGATCATGATCGTCTGATCGACGGTCGGGGGATCGACGATGATCTTCTGGAAGCGGCGGTCGAGCGCTCCGTCCTTCTCTATGTACTGGCGATATTCATCGAGCGTGGTTGCACCGATGCACTGGATATCGCCACGCGCGAGCGCCGGTTTGAACATATTGCTCGCATCGAGCGAACCGGAAGCGCCGCCGGCGCCAACGATAGTATGCAGTTCGTCGATGAAGAGTATGACGTCTTTCGCTTTTTCGAGCTCGTTCATAACGGCTTTCATCCGCTCTTCGAACTGGCCACGGTACTTCGTGCCTGCAACGAGTGCCGCAAGATCGAGCGTGACGACGCGCTTCTCGTAGAGAATGCGCGGCACCTTCTTCTGCACGATGCGCAGTGCCAGGCCTTCCGCGATTGCCGTTTTACCAACTCCGGGTTCGCCGATAAGCACTGGATTATTCTTTTTACGGCGCGATAAGACCTGCGAGACTCGCTCGATTTCCTTCTCCCGCCCGACGATCGGATCGAGCTTATCGTCCGCAGCCATTTTAGTCAGATCGCGGCCAAAGTTATCGAGTACCGGAGTTTTGGTGCGCTCGGGTTTCTTCTCTTGCTGGACTTGCTTCGGTGGCGTCGTTGGCCGGCCCGAAATAATATTATCGAGCTCGGCGCGAACGGCATCGTAGGTCACGCTGAACTGATTGAGGATCTGCGCGGCAATATTGTCCTCATCGCGTAAGAGCGAGAGGAGTAAGTGCTCGGTGCCGATCACATCGCTCTTGTAGAGCTTGGCTTCGAGGTAAGTAATCTTGAGTACCTTCTCCGCTTGCTTTGTCAGCGGGATATTCCCGATCGTAAGCGTGGCTCCGGAGGAGCGGACGGTGTCTTCGATCGCTTTTTTGATCTTGTACAGGTCCGCGCCGAGATTGCGGAGTATCTTCACAGCAATCCCTTCGCCCTCTCGAATGATGCCCAGGAGCAGATGCTCCGTTCCGATATAATCATGGCCCAGCCGGATCGCCTCTTCACGCGAAAGCCGGATAACGTCCTGGACGCGGTTTGAAAAATTTCCTTCCATGGTATTTATGCTTTCCTAATGATCTAAACTCTTAAAACTTTTGCAGGATCTGCTTAAAAAACTGAATTTTGACGACTGCTTTTCTATCTGTCTAAAAAATCAACCATTATGCCACTCGTGTGTTAAAATAACGCTGAGTCCACAATAAAAGTACGGTTCGAGCTCACAAAAGTAACACTCCTATATTAAGAACACTCGATCTCTTCGAGAATTACACTTGCTAAGGCGTTATTAATGCAATTTAATATGGCTGAGATACCGAAACTCCGCACAGCATCAAATTCTATTCGTTCGAACTTCTGACAAATTGGCTATGCCATTCCCAAAGTTGCCTCGAACAGCTTTATTTGGCAGAAATGTGTGCCACGTTCAACTCGGGGTCCATAGGCGATTATCCCAAATTGGCCAAATATTCTTTTTTCTTTAAATTTCTCCATTTTAGAGCCAACCTTATTAGTAGGGAACGTCTGGAATATGAATAAAAATGAAACCATTATCTCTTAGGGAAACATTACAGTGCTGTCATACTTCAACGGACCTGGGGGTATGACAAATATTCTGTTTTCCAATTAACTTTTACTTGGCCAATCCCTATTCTTTTTCAAAATCGAACAATTGCCTTTATCGGCTTGCCATGCACGCTCGATGAGAAATTGAATTTATTACGTAGTTATGCCGCCTTCGCTTCCTCGCACGCAGAAGACCACACCGACGCGCCGAATATCGCCTGATCTTCCGCTCGCAAGCCCCACTCCGGTTAATGGCAAATTCGGAAGAGAGAATCTCTCGGACTCGGCGAAGTTGCACACTTCGGCCACCACCGAAGAAGTCAACACTTTCCTTGCCGATGGGCGGGAATTACCTATTTTGATTGTCGACGATGAACCGTATGTTGCCGATTTACTTCAACATTGGGTTCAAAATGTTTGGGATTATCCAAGTATTATCGCTCATACCGGAGAAGAAGCGATAATCGCCATGCGCGAGCAGCATCCCCGGCTTATTCTGCTCGATATCAATCTACCCGACATCAATGGCATCGACGTGTTGCGAGCTATTCGCAGCGCCGATGAACATTTGCCGGTCGTAATGATTAGCGCGCAGGAGAGCGTCACGACGGCAGTTGATTCCCTGAAAGCCGGCGCCTACGATTATCTGACCAAACCGATCGACACCGAACGATTGCAGGTCATTATCCGCAATGCAATCAATACCTACAGCTACCATCAAAAGCTGCGGATGATGGAGCAGGAGTTGAATAGCCGCTATGATTTTTCCAATATCATCTCGACCGATTCCCGCATGCACGATGTCTTCAAACTCATGCGCAAAGCAGCGAGCAGCGACATCACGGTTTGCATTCTCGGAGAGTCGGGAACGGGAAAAGAGTTGGTCGCTCGCGCGTTGCACTCTAACGGCCTGCGTCGCGAGAAGCCGTTTCAAGTCATCAATTGCGCCGCCATCCCGCATGAGCTTCTGGAGTCCGAACTGTTCGGACATGAGAAAGGAAGTTTTACCGGCGCAGCCGGGCGAAAGATCGGAAAGTTCGAAGCCGCGAGCGGAGGAACGCTTTTTCTCGATGAGATCGGCGACATGGACCTTACCCTCCAGGCGAAGCTTTTACGAGCGATCCAGGAGCGGGAATTCGAACGTGTGGGAGGTACGGAGATTGTTCGGGTCGATGTCCGTATTGTGTGTGCTACGAATACGGACTTGCGGCAAGCCATATCCGCCAAGTTGTTTCGGGAAGATCTGTATTATCGCATTTCTACTTTCCCGATATTACTCCCTGCGCTCCGGGAACGCCGAGGCGATATTTTACTTCTTGCCGATACATTCTTGAAGCGGTTCAGCGAGCGACAGGGCAAGTTGGTTGCTTCGATCGAGCAGACGGCCGTACAGGTCATGCTTGCCTATGGATGGCCGGGAAATATTCGCGAACTGGAAAGTACGATCGAGCGTGCGGTGTTGCTGGCCGATGGCGATACGATCTCGCTTCCCGATCTGCCACTCGCCCTGCGAGAATTTGCCGATATTCAATTTGGCGAGACCACATTCTATAATATAAAAGATTTCTTCGATGCCGAACGGAATAAGACCGTGCTGCCATTTGAAAAATTGCGGGAGCTTGCCATTCGTCATGCGCTCTCTATCTGCGATGGGAGCGTGGCTGAAGCAGCAGTAAAACTCGATATCAGCCGATCGACGATGTACCGGTTATTGGAAGTGTATAATATAGAGATCGAAAATGGCCGGGCCGTGCTCTCAGCCTTCGAAGTCTCGACCGATGGAGTGTAAGCGCTGTGTTTGTGTGGTTTATCCTTCCATAACCCATAACGGGTAGCCCCGTTTAATGAAACCCCGTACTTCAATATTACCCGTCCGCCATCGAAAATTGGGGAGTGGTGGTTCGAGCGTAAGTTCAGGTTTTCCCCATATCTGGCCAAAGTAGAGAAGCAAGACATCTTCAATATCATCGGACGCTCCGACTGCGATCGAGCTTTCCCGTGGGGTGATCGTAAATCGGCGCAGCCGGTTTTTATCGTCGAGAAGGAATGACATACGCATGTATGTCAGGCGGCAAATGATCGAATCGACGATGTAAATATGGACCGATTGGTCGGCGAAACAATGGGTCAGGGTATCCTGCTGCACTTCCCGCATCGTGACGCCCGCGTCTGTCATAATACGGCGAATGCTATCGATCCCAATGCCCGGTCGAATTCCTAACAGCTCTAATGGATTATAGACCGGAGCTTCGGCTTCATGAGCCGGAAGGTGTTTCAATGGCTTTTTGCTCGGCTTCGTTTGTGCGAATACCGTAATAGGAAGAGAGAGCGCAAGGATCAGAGAGAGCGTTCGGAGCATAATTATTTAAAAGCGAAGGCAAAAATAACAGCCGCAAAAATTAAAGAAAAACTTACCAGATAATTCCACTTCAGCGTTTCGCCAAGATAATACCTGGCGAAGACGATGAAGACCGTGAGCGCGATCGCCTCCGCGATAATTTTTAACTGCGCGGGATCGAGATGGTGTTCGTAGCCCCATCGGTTTGCCGGCACCTGAAAGCAGTACTCGAAGAACGCAATGCCCCAGCTCGCCAGAATAACGAGCCAGAGAGGACGGTCCGTGTACTTCAGATGTCCGTACCAGGCGAAGGTCATGAAAATATTCGAAATAAGGAGAAGAATTACCGTCAGCATATTGTATACTATTACTGAGGCTTTCTAACTTTCCGAAGCGGCGAAGTGTTGCGCTGGCATTTTGATATTAAATAGATTTTAAATGCCGGAATCTCATTCGAGAGAGTATGGGTTTTGATAATAGTCTTTCCTTTGCCATATTCATTTCGAATTGGACGCTCGAAACGCCCGTTCGTTTAATAGTATGCAATGAAGGAAAAGCGCTTGCAGAAGTTCGCGCTTTTCCTTAATAACTACTCCACTTTTCCTTAATAACTACTCCAAATGAGTATTGTTACAGAAGAAGCTAAATTTTCGCGCGAGGTCAATGGCACCGCTGCTTCCCAGACCGTCGATCGCGCGCGCCCAGTCGAGAAGAATCAACACATAACCGGCGCAAATGTAGCAGCCGTCTTTACCGGCGGGACGATCGCCGTGAGCGCGAATAAGAATACGAGTGTAGTGCCGGTACTTTCGGGCCGCGAAATTATGGAGCGCGTGCCCGAAGTGCGCCAATATCTGCCGGCTATTCAGGTTCAGGTCCACGATTTTGCGACGCTTCCCGGACCTCATATTTCGCCCGAAATGATGCTGACGCTCGCGGATTTTGTTCGCGCGCTGGCCGAACATTCCGATGGCGTCGTGATTACGCACGGCACCGACTCGATGGAAGAATGTGCCTTCTTTCTCGATCTCACGATTGGCGATCATGTGCCGATTGTCTTTACTGGCTCGATGCACCCCTCGACGGACGCCGCGTGGGATGGCGGGCGCAATCTCGTCGATGCACTCGCCGTTGCTGCCAGTTCTGAATTCCAAAATACCGGAGCAGTGGTCGTAATGAACGGTCACGTTCACGCTGCGAACGAGGTTACGAAGACGCATACCATGCATACGGATACATTCCGTTCGCCCGATTTTGGGCCACTGGGAACAGTAAACACGCTCGCTATGGACGGTCCACGTCGCACGCGCGAGCCGCGCGCGCGTGTAACGATACCGCTCGATAGCAATGAGGTCGATCTTCCGTATATCGAACTTATCAAAACCTATGCGGGCATGGACGATATGTTGTTCGTGGCGTCTTTAAAAGCTGGAGCGGCAGGAATCGTCGTCGAAGCAATGGGGCAAGGGAATGTGCCGCCCGGTGTTGTCAACGGCATCGCGCGCGCGAGAGAGATGAACGTTCCGGTCGTCATTACTTCCCGCTGCCTGAGCGGTCCCGTGCGGCCCTATTATGCCTACGAAGGCGCGGGCCGCGAGCTGGAAAAACTGGGCTGTATATTTGCGCCCTATCTCAATGGACAAAAAGCGCGCATCAAGCTGATTGTTGCGATAGCCGCCGGATATACCGGCGACGGGCTCAGCAAGCTTTTTAGTACATAGTATTGCTCATTTTATATCCGGTAACAGGGGAGTTGCCGGATCGACGTTTAGCTCTTTGCAAATTCTCTCATACGTAATAAAAGTCAGGTTAGCCTCACCCCGCTCGATCTCACCGATGTAATTTCTATGTAGGTCGCAAAGCTCAGCAAATTTTTCCTGCGATACACCTTTCGCTTCTCGTAATTTTCGTAGATTCTTTCCGACTCTTTTAAGCAATTTAGAAATCCCATTTTTCACAAGGAACAAATTACTAAAAATATACCTTTGAATCTACAGTCTGTCGCCTTGACAAGCTGTTGGTGTGTCAGATGATAAAGAAACGATTTAACCATTTACTCAGTAGGAGGTATAAATGAAAGCATTGTGTGTGTATCTATTTGCAATCGTGCTCCTTGCCAGCGCGAGTAGTAGCCGAGCCCAAGTCGGACCACCACCCTATGGCGGTCCGAGTGATTATAGAGGGACAGTAAAAATTGCGGTTCCTTACCCGTCCGATTTTCCACCTGTGCGCACGGACATGCCGTTCGATGTTCTCAAGGGATACATCTATCTCGATAGTCTCGTGCGTTCGGTAAACGTACCGAGTGGCCAATGCGACTCTCTTATCAAATCGATGGGATGGGACACCCTTAAGTACGCGCTTAAGTATCTTTATGAGATGGGCGATTATGACCCCGTCGCGTACTTTCAGGAATTAAATTTAGAACCGAGTACACCAGCCTATCAATGGACTGGCACCACATTCGTCGTTGAAGCAATTCTCAGGCGAGCCGTCGCCTTAATGAAGGACAATAGGATTGGTGCTAACTTAGTGGCCACCTCTGCAATATACGATGTCAATGTAACTGATACGTTTACTGCGATTGACAACTCGAAGCCATCTTTAAATAAGTTGTTGCATGCTTCTTGCTCCATCCTTGACATCATTAAAGGTCAGCGATTCCCCACATGCGGAAGTGGCATTGCAACGAGATATGGGAAAGGAAAAACCCCATTAACTTCTTTGGGAGATTGTGTGAATTTTGAATACTGGCTTTGGTGGCAAAAGAATATTGTCGCGCCGGACTTTCGATGGAATCAAACCACGGAGAATAATTATTCCGATGGCTCTACCTGGGTTAAGCCTGGGCAAGAATATATCGTCTTTCTTAATTTTGCCAATTTAGGAAGCGACAGCACGAAAACAAACGTGTATGTTTCAGTAAATCCCGGCTTTGGACCTTCGACCGTTATGGGTGTCTATCCCATTCGCGATGGTATTGTTTACGATCCAAATAATGATTTTGGATTCGGTACCGGACTTACAGTCGCCGATTTCAAGGCACGACTCCGACAGAAGATTCAGTCCATTGTTTCTTTTTAAGGAGGGCAAGCCATGAAAAAGAATATTTTTATCATTGTTGCCGTACTGTTTTCTTTTGCGGCCAAACTACATGCAATTGATAGTTGTGCTTGCAAAAAATTTCCGTACGAATTCTGCGATCCCAGCCTTCCAGGTTTGACATTCGTTGCCTGCTCGGCCGATCCATATCATCCAGAACCGTATATAAATCCTGCTGCACAGCCTGCCAGAAGAAATTCGGCATTTCCATGCTTCGTGCAAGGACGTACCTTCAACACTGGAAATTTTGTTTGGGGTGGTAATACTTACTCTTCTGTTGTTATCGCTGACCCTCGTGATTGGGGGGTCTCAGCTTGCGAGGGGGAGAATGCTTGGCATTACTCAGGCAATGAACTAGACTTGGACGATTGGATGCCACCGACTGACACATTCTTCAGTTTTACTGGAGAGCGGTTTCGGAATGCATTGGAATGTGAATGGTATGATAACATTGGCGGTTGTCTCAGCCCATATTATACCGGTCCACGCGATTCATTCGGCCGTATTCCATTAGATACCACATGTTGTGTTGAACTTTATTTTCAGGATGATCCAACATGGTGGCTAAGTAAAGGATATAATGTTGATAGCATTCCAAATCCACCGTTAGGGATAGCTATTGCGAAATTTGATCCCACGACTTGCCGCGATGCATGCAATCCGGCTTTCGAACAAATATATCTTGATGTTACGAGCGGATTCTTCAGTGGGCCGTATAAAAATAAATCATATCTTTACCGAGGATATAGTTTCGGTTATCCCCTAATGTCGACAAATACCAATGGTCCTGGAGGGACTTATGTCTATAACCTGTATGACTTTTTCAGTATTTGGAACCATGAGATGCTTCACATGCTTGGACTTCCTCATCGGGATACACTAAATGGGTGCGGAAGTTCAGATCCAAATTCGATTATGTCGCCTAACCTTAGTCCAGGTATGGAGCGCAGAGGACTTACTTCTGATGATTGTTGCTGGCTAAGCAAGCTCTATTTTCCCGGATCTCATCCATGTCCGCTTAATGGTGTGGTAAATATTGAGTCCTATAATCTATATCTTGCACAAAGTTATCCTAATCCGACGACTGGTGAAGCGACAATCGCGTTCAAAACAGATCACGATCTCGTAGCGACACTTGAAGTTTACGATATTCTTGGCAATCTTGTGCTGACCCTTGCTGACAATCAGCGTGTGCTCGCTGGTGAGCACAACTTTCAAATCGGAAAAGATGCGTTACCCTCCGGTACGTACATCTATTCGTTAAGAGCAGGTAATGTCGTACTTTCAAAAGAGATGCGAGTTGTAAAATAAATCTATCCTAATGAATCTGTCAGAATCGCGCCGGAGATTTTTCCGGCGCGATTTTTTATTTTCTGATATTTCAACGAGTTGGCTTAATGGCCCGGGCCGAGCTTTCGGGCGTAAGTTATTGAAAAATAAGGACTTAGCTCGAATTTCATTGTAATTTTAAGAAATAATTAAATTTGCGGAACTTTGAATCTTATTTTTATTGTTTTATTATAAATGCCACAAGTACATTTTAAAATATCGCCGAATTTCTTTCTTAGAGAAA
>DASZLH010000050.1:0-7875 GCA_035552495.1 Kapaibacterium sp. (SeqCode)
CCTTCTTCGAGAAGTATTTGATCGAAATGCCGATTCCGATCGTACTATAATGTCGGTTTTGCAGGGTTCCGCTTCGCACCACCCTGGGAATTTTTCGTGGAGCTGTATTCGGAACCGACCGGGAATACCTGAACGTTACACGCCCGCTTCGCATAAACCAAATGATGCGATTCGCCACCCTAGCTCAGTTGGTAGAGCAGCTGATTCGTAATCAGCAGGTCACCGGTTCAAGTCCGGTGGGTGGCTCTTGGGGAAAATATGAAAGATGAAGTATGAAATATGAATTCATACATAATTGTGTTGCCAATTCCTTTCGATTTTTGCTTTAATCCATTCTTCGGGCTGCGGTACATTTTCTGCAAGCATTTGTTCCTGAGAAAAAGAGAGAACGCAACGTTTCACCCAAGTTTGCGTAGTATCGAATCGAAAGGAAATCGGAATTGCTAAACGGATCACATCCAGAACTCCTGGAACGCCTTGCTGAGGATTTCGGCGCAAATGCCAGTTATGTCGAGACATTGCTCGACCGGTATTTCAGCAGCCCATCGCTTGTAGATGAAAGTTGGGGAAGCTATTTTCAGGAATTACTTGGGAAATTTCCGACCAATGGCAAGGGAAGTGTAAAATCACCCACAGTTATAACTAATGGCATCGGTCCTATAAGACATACAAGTCCCAGCCCCAAAGTCCCGGCGCCGCCGATCCCACCGGAAGCCGAAGTCCTTCGCGGTGCAGCCAAAAAGATTGTCGAAAATATGCAGCAGAGCCTTACGGTGCCTACTGCTACATCCGTTCGCCTCGTGCCCGTAAAACTGCTTGAGGAAAACCGGCGTATAATCAATGATTACTTAGGTTTACGAGGTAGAGGTAAGGCTTCTTTCACCCATATTATTGCCTGGGCAATCATTCGAGCATTGGAGCAATTTCCTCAAATGAACGACGGCTTTTTCGAAAGCGAGGAAGGACCTGTTAGAGCGAAAAGGCCAGACGTTAATCTTGGGATTGCCATTGACATTCAGCGTAAGGATGGCAGCCGGACTCTGCTCGTCCCGAATATCAAGAAAGCGAATACGCTTAATTTCTCTCGTTTCGGTCTGGCTTACGACGACATCATTAAACGCGCGCGCGCTGGCAAACTGGAGATCTCAGATTTTGAAGGCACGACAATTTCGTTGACCAATCCGGGCACGATCGGTACAGTCGGTTCCGTGCCGCGTCTGATGAGTGGGCAGTCCATGATTATCGCGAGCGGGGCGATCGAATATCCGGCGGAATATCAGGCGATGACTCCCGAGGCGCTTTCGCAGCTCGGAGTGAGTAAGGTCGTGCAGATTTCGAATACGTACGATCACCGGATCATTCAGGGCGCAGAATCGGGCGCAATGCTCGCACGAATGCATGAACTGCTGCTCGGTAAAGATGAATTTTACGAGCGCATTTTTTCAGATCTTGAAATTCCGGTACGTCCATTTCATTGGGCTACGGACACGAACCCGATGCTGCTTTCCTCGCAAGCTCGCGAGCGGCTTCAAATGCGAAAGCAGGCTGGCGTTCTCGATATGATCAATGCATATCGCGTTCGTGGCCATCTCATCGCTGATTTGGATCCACTCCACGCAGTGAAGGTCAGCTACAACGCGGAACTTGACATTGAAACGTATGGGCTGACAATCTGGGACTTAGACCGCGAGTTCGATGCAGGCACGCTCGATAATCTCGGCACGGCAACGCTCCGAAAGATCATTGAAATACTGCGCCGTGCCTATTGCGGAACGGTCGGCGTCGAGTATCGGCATATTCAGGGCCGCGAAGAAAAGCTCTGGATTCAGCGCCGTGTCGAGGGCGAACAGCCTCGCGTCGATCCAAAAATCCAAAAGCAAATTTTATGGAAGCTAATCTCGGCTGAACAGTTCGAGCATTTTCTTCATAATAATTATCTCGGCCAAAAGCGATTTTCCATTGAGGGAAATGAGACACTGATCCCACTACTCGATCAACTGATCGAACGGGGTGCGGAAGATGGTGCAGATGAAATTGTTTTTGGCATGGCCCACCGTGGCCGATTGAATGTAATCGCGAATGTGCTCGGACATTACTGCGAGCGAATTTTCACCTCGTTCGAAGGCTCAATCCATCCGGCATTTCCTGCCGATGAAGGAGACGTCAAGTACCATCAGGGTGCGACCGGCGCCCGCGATACGCATGGTAAGCATATCCCGCTGACGCTTGCGAATAATCCGAGCCATCTCGAAGCAGTCGATCCCGTTGTAGAGGGGATGGTGCGGGCAAAGCAGGACATCTGGGGCAACGATGAAAGATTAATGATGAAAGATGAAGATAATAATCTTTCATCATTGCCCGCGTGGGATAAAATATTACCCATACTTATTCATGGCGATGCTGCTTTTGCCGGGCAGGGAGTTGTGATGGAGACGTTGAACCTGGCGAGCCTCAAGGGTTATCGTGTAGGTGGCACGATTCACATTGTTGTTAACAATCAGATCGGATTTACGACGAGTCCGGAGTCGGGACGTTCTACAGTGTATTCGACCGACATAGCCCGGATGATTCAGGCACCGATCTTTCATATCAATGGCGACGATCCCGACGCAGCCTACCGTACACTGCTTCTTGCGATCGAATACCGGAAGACGTACCATAAGGATGTTGTTCTCGATATAATAGGCTTCCGCCGCTTAGGGCATAATGAAGCCGACGAACCGAGCTACACGCAACCGCTGATGTACGCGCGGGTCAAGGCGCATCCCGGCGTTCGTACGATTTATGCGAAGCACCTTATCGCAGAAAAAGTGGTAACGGAAGATGAAGTGAAAGGTCTCATCGAAGAACGCATTCGCCGTTATGACGAAGCGTTAAAACGAGCGAAAGATGTTGCCGCCGGACAGAAGCAGCCCGATAAATTCACTGCCTCCATTCAGGATACCGATGGGTCGGAAGTTATCCCTACGGGTGTTGACCGCAATCTTTTAAAATCGATCGCAGATCAGATCGCGATCGTCCCACCAGAATTCCATCTCAATCCGAAGATGGTCAGTCAGCTTGCGCGGCGCGCGAAAATGGGGGAGGGAGACGCTAACGCCGACTGGGCATTCGGTGAAGCGCTCGCCTTTGGATCGCTTGTAATGGATGGTACACATGTCCGACTCAGTGGACAAGATTCGGGACGCGGTACGTTCAGTCAGCGCCATGCCGCGATGTACGACATCGAATCGGGTGTGCAGTGGATTCCACTTGCGCATCTGAACGGAGCCAAAGGTCAGTTTGAAGTGTATGACAGTTCGCTTTCAGAAAATGCAGTGATGGGGTTCGAGTACGGTTATTCAACCATCTCGCAGAATGACCTAATAATCTGGGAAGCGCAGTTCGGTGATTTCTCGAACGGCGCGCAGGTCGTAATCGACCAATTTATTGCTGCAGCAGAAGAGAAATGGCAGCAGAAATCTCGACTTGTATTATTGCTTCCACATGGATACGAGGGGCAAGGCCCGGAACATTCGAGCGCGCGACTCGAACGGTACTTGCAACTCTGCGCTGAGAATAATCTGCAGGTCGCAAATCCGACAACTCCTGCGCAGTATTTCCATTTATTACGACGGCAAATAAAACAAGAGCGGATTGTGCCACTCGTTGTGATGACTCCGAAGAGTTTATTGCGTTTAGCCGCGGCTGGCTCGCCGATCGAGGATTTTACTCAAAGCGGATTTCAGCCGGTAATCGATGACCAGTGGCTGGAAAATAAGGACGCCGTTCAGCGGATTGCGATGTGTAGCGGAAAGATCTATTACGACTTGCTTGCAACCAGAGCGAAATCCGGCAATACAGCGGTCGCACTCGTTCGTCTTGAACAATTTTATCCATTTCCTTCCAGCGCATTGAAGCAGATTGTCGCTGCTTATCCAAATGTAAAGGAGATCGTCTGGTGTCAAGAAGAGCCGCAAAATATGGGTGGGTGGACATTCGTTCGTCCTAGACTGGAATCGCTGGGACTAAATTTTCCCATTCGATACATTGGCCGCATCCCAAGTGCCAGCCCGGCAACGGGGTCGTATGCGGTGCATGAAGCGGAGCAGAAATTAATTTTTGAGGAAGTATTCGGAAAGTAGTTTTTCTCTTCTGTTATTCCCCAATTCCATTTACTCGCCTTAATTTATTCCGATATTTGTACCGTCTGGTTCAATCGCTTTGATTAATTCTATGCTTTCAATCTTGCGTCTTTTCATTTCGATCGTTGTCATCACTATGGCGCTGCCACTTCGCGCGCAATATCTTGGGTGGGACTATCAGGAGCAAGCCCGCACACATACAACTGATATTCAGCACATCGAAATGCACATTACTTTCGACCAGCCGGCGAAGAAGGTCATGGGTACCGTGTTGCACACTCTGCAAATTCTTCCACAAAAAGATCCCGTGACTGATATTGTATTCGATGCGTCTGGTCTTAACATTCAGCGGGTGTGGCTCGATGACAAAGGCAGACAAGTGCCGCTTTCATTCGACACCAGCGAAGCGGGCAAGCTGCGTATGATGCTCGGAAAAGCAATGCCATTTAACGAGCCGTTCACGATCGGTATTCAATACTGGGCACAGCCGCATAAAGGGATGTACTTCATCACTGCCGACACATTTTATACAGCGCGACTTCCGGAAATCTGGACGCAGGGAGAGGGCGAGGACAATCATTATTGGCTGCCCATCTATGATTATCCGAATGACAAAACCACAACCGATATGTTTGTGACGGTCAATGCCGATCAGAAGGCGCTCTCGAATGGTCATCTCGTGTCGAAAGATAAGAACAAAGATGGTTCCGTTACCTGGCACTGGCAGGAAGACCATCCATACTCGACCTATCTCATCATGCTCGGTATCGGCGATTATGAAGTGGTCAAGGACAAGTGGCGAGGCAAAGACGTCGATTATTGGGTCTATCCGGGTTGGGGAAAAGAAGCAAATCGTATCTTCGGTCTGACGCCTAAGATGATCGAATTTTATTCTACAAAAACCGGCTTTCCTTATGCATGGGAGAAGTACGATCAAATTGCCATTGAGGACTTTATGTATGGTGGTATGGAGAACGTATCCGCGACCACTCTGAATGACTACGTCCTCTATGACAAGCGATCCGGTATTGACTTCAACAGCGAAGGACTCATCGCCCACGAGCTTGCGCACCAATGGTTCGGCGATCTCGTCACTTGCCGCTCGTGGATCGAGATGTGGTTGAACGAATCGTTCGCGACTTATTTCGAAGCGATGTTTCGGCAGTTCAATGACGGGCAAGATGAATTTGAAGAGGAGATGCAGGGCGATCAGAATGCTGCCATCGGTGCCGAAGAGAGCCTCGGCAAAAAGCCCATTGTAGCCGCGAATAATTACACGGCAAATCAATATCCTCGCGGTGCAGCCGTACTGAATATGCTCCGCCACATGCTCGGTGACACCGGCTGGTGGTCCTCCATTCACCATTACTTAGATGTCCATCAATTTCAGCCTGTCGTGACGCACGATCTCAAAATGGCAATTGAAGAAGCGACTGGCCAAAATCTGCAATGGTATTTTGACGAGTGGCTCTACAAGGATGGTCATCCCGTCTTCGATGTCAGCTACAGCTATGACGACCCAGCGAAAGTTGTTCGTATGACCGTTGTGCAAACCCAACCGCGTGATTCGATGACAAGTACATTCAAAATGCCGGTCGATATCGAGCTTACGATGCCCGATGGCTCGACGCGCTTGCAGACCGTTCGCCTGGAAGATTCCGCGCAGCATATTACTATTGTTTCGCCTCAAAAGCCCGTGATGGTTATTTTCGATAAAGATAATTCGATCTTAAAGGAATTGCATTTCCATAAAGACGTGAGCGAATGGGCCTATCAACTTGCCCACGCAAAACCCGCAATTGAACGTTCGCAAGCAGCGATCAACCTATCCCCTTTGACCGTAGGTAAGTCTGACGAGGCATTTAACGCGCTAAAGACGGCCGCGCTAAACGATCCATTTTGGGCAGTTCGTCTTCATGCACTGCACTCGCTAATGAATCAAGCGGATTCGTTGCATGGTATTGCGGATGTTCTTATGTCATTAGCTCAGCACGACCCGAAGGCCGACGTACGCGCGGAAGCGATAGCATTGCTCACTTCGCGTTCGAAGCGAGCGGTCGAGGAGCCCATTCTGGTCCATGCGATTGAAACCGATTCGAGTTACAATGTCGTCGGTAGTGCAATGGATGCCTTGTATGCATTCGACCCTGACCTTGCTAATAAAGATGCATACAAATTCCTTGCGACTTCTTCGCCGCGCGACCGGATGCGACAGGCTGCCATCGGCGTGATAGAAATGACAAAGGATAAGAAATCGCTGGATGAGATGGTGGTCCTTATTGGGCAGCACAACGTGCCGAAATGGACGCGATATAATCTTATTAAAATGATCGCAACGCTCGTCTCTGTCGATTCAGCCAAAGTCTATCGCGTGCTTTGGAATCTCACGAATAATGGAGATTACGCAATTCGTGGAACCGCTGCAAACTCGCTGGCTGACATCGGCGATGTAAATACACTGCACCAGCTCGAAGAGCAAGCCGCAACCCGACCCGACATGAAGGTTACGTATGATGCGCTATTGGCAAGAATGCGAAAGCGGTTGGGAGTATAACGCATGCTTACTCCAGCACCCGATGTGAGTATCGTTCGAGCTTGAACATTTCGCCGAGATAAAGCCGGCGGATTTCCTCATCGTTGGCAAGCTTATCTGCCGTTCCGGCACGGTAGATCGTACCGTCGATCAGAATGTAGGCGCGATCGGTGATTGATAATGTTTCGTGGACATTGTGATCGGTGACAAGAATACCGATACCACGATCTTTCAATCGAATGACTATCTGCATAATTTCTTCTACGGTGATTGGATCGATACCAGCGAATGGTTCGTCGAGAAGAATGTAGTTGGGATTGGTCGCGAGTGATCTGGCAATTTCGCAGCGCCGCCGTTCGCCACCGGAGAGCGCGTAACCCATTGTTTTGCGAATATTGGTTATATTGAGTTCTTCGAGCAGTTCGTCCGTGCGCCCTTTTCTTTCTTTTCCAGTCATAGGCATCAGTTCGAGCACGGCCATCAGGTTTTCTTCAACCGACATTTTTCGAAATACGGATGCTTCCTGAGGGAGATATCCGATACCTTTTCGAGCGCGCGCATACATGGGCAGGGAAGTAACGTCTTCATCGTCGAGCATTACGCGGCCAAAATCCGGCTTTACAAGGCCGGTGATCATATAGAATGTCGTCGTTTTTCCAGCGCCATTCGGACCAAGCAGCCCAACGACTTCGCCTGGAGCAACAGAAACGCTCGAATCCTTCACTACGATGCGCTTGCCATAAATCTTCTTGAGATGTTCGGAATAGAGCTTTTGCATGGACAAAATTTACAGGATTGAAAGGTTAGCAGGATTGATGTGAAGGATTACCAGAATTTAAAAGATTCCATTTTAGATTATTAATGGGCCGATCGCCTGGGTACCGGTGCCAGCTTTGATTCTGCTGCCGGGCTTGGGATCGATGTTGAATTATCAGGTGCGGGATTTTCAAAATTCGAAGGCAAGATTGCGGTAGCCCACGGCACGAAAAATTCCTCGCGGAGTGGGCGTAATGTGGTATGCCGCTCGTAGTCCGCAAGGTGAAATGCTGCAGCGCGACTTGTATTGCCAACAAAGCGCTCGGGAAAGTATTCGCCCTCCGTTCCAGAAATTACTGCAAGCCGCACGACGGTTTTATTTTTGAAATCCATCCGAATGGTATCGCCGGAGGAACGGTTGACGCCGTCTGGTTTCCCCTGATTAATTAGAAAGTAGATGGA
>DASZLH010000051.1:0-5774 GCA_035552495.1 Kapaibacterium sp. (SeqCode)
ATCGAAGCGTGATCGAGTTGAACGGAGATAAGATTCTCCGCACTATAGATCAGATGAAGCGCAAGGGGTATAAAGAGTTAGAATTATAAACCTTCCCAGTGTGTACCATGCTTTAGCTTGGGCCAGGCGCTAGCTAAAGCATTGCGCCACACGAAGATTATAATTTCTCGAAACTATTAATCCCCCTTCACGTTTATAGATGCCGACACTCATCGAGAACAGCTGAGGGATCAGGCCCGAGGAAGCTGTAGCAACCGTTGAGAGCGACATGAACTGTCGCTTTCAAGTCCAGGTGCTAACTCCTGCCAACGTTACGCAAGTAACTGCGGAAAGATGAGCCGGAATATCACGATAGTTTCGCCAGGACTTGGCGGGCCGTCCGTAGGAAGCAGTTATGCTCCCAAGCGGACAATATCGCAGACCTATTCGGCAATCACACTTTTAAGTGTGGCATCTTCCGGATAGGGCTTTTTATTTTAAAGCCTTTCCGGAAGTTGTAAGAGAAGCTATCCGAGAGATGAGCAATCGTCTCGGCGTTCTCCATGAGTGATCTATAAGTTTTTTAAAACAAGATCGCTTATGCAGCTCGAAACACGCACCATTCTCAATATGACCCACACCGATTCCGAGTACGGCTCGATCGGCACGCCACTCTACCAAACTTCTAACTTTCGCTTTCGAGACGTCGGCGTCTCGACGGGCTACGATTACACTCGCAGCGGTAACCCGACCCGCGCAACGCTCGAATCGGTGCTCGCCGATCTCGAAGGTGGTGGCGAACATGACGCGCGAGCTGTCGCCGTCTCGACCGGCATGGCAGCAATCGCGACCGTCCTCGCACATTTCGAAACAGGCGCTCACATTATCTGCACGCACGATTGCTACGGAGGCACGGCGCGTCTTCTTAATTTATTCGCGGCGCAGGGCAAGCTCGAAGTATCGTTCGTCGATTTGGGCGATCTGCATGAAGTCCGCGCAGCAGTGAAGACGAATACAGCGTGTCTCTGGATCGAAACGCCAAGCAATCCGCTGCTCGCCGTCGTCGATGTCGCGGAACTTGCGAAGCTTGCAAAAGTATATGGACTGCTTGTTGTCGTAGATAATACATTTCTCTCCCCGTTCAACTTTCAGCCGTTTCGTTTTGGCGCTGATGTCATTGTTCACTCCACAACGAAGTGGCTGAACGGCCATTCCGATGTTGTGGGCGGCGCGATCGTTTCGCGGACACCGGAGCTTGGCGAGCGATTTCACTTCCTCGCGAATGCGCTCGGCACGACGACCGGCTGCTTCGATAGCTGGCTCGTGCTGCGCGGTATCAAAACGCTTGCAGTTCGCATGAGGCAGCATGAAGAGAATGCACACCGCATCGCCGAATTTTTATCGGGCCATCCAAATGTCAGCGAAGTTCTCTATCCCGGTCTCCCATCGCATCCGAGTCACGCTATCGCAAAAGCGCAATTGAATGGTTTTGGCGGAGTCGTAAGCTTTCGCATTCATTCGAATAATTCCGATGATGTAAAGCATGTGCTTCGAAGCACGAAAATATTTTCGCTGGCGGAGTCGCTCGGGGGCGTTGAATCGCTCATCGAGCAGCCCGCGACCATGAGCCATGCTTCGATGACGCCGGAGCTTCGCGAGCGCGCAGGCATTACCGATAACCTGATCCGCCTTTCGATCGGCATCGAGCATATCGACGATCTCATCGAAGATCTCGATCGCGCGCTCTCGACGATCGGTCAAACTGCAATTCCGAAACAGACTGAGGAGACCGCCGCATGTTAAAATCACAATATTCTATCGTGTTGAACGAAAAACCATTTGCGCTCGTCTCCGGCGCGTCGTTACCGGAAGTTGAAATTGCGTACGATTCATACGGATCGCTGAATGAAGACCGCTCGAATGTGGTGCTCGTCCTTCATGCGCTTACCGGCTGGAGCGCCGCGCAAGAGTGGTGGCCCGGCATCATCGGCGATGGAAAATTGCTCGACCCGTCCGAATATTTTATTCTCTGTCCAAACTTACTCGGTAGCTGCTATGGCTCGACGGGTCCTGAATCGATTAACCCTTTATCAGGCGCGTCCTATTTCGCAACATTTCCTGAAATTACCGTTCGCGACATTGCGAAGGCGACGCTACATTTGCTGGACGCACTCGAAATCGATACGGTCCGTCTTGCTATCGGCGGCTCGATGGGCGGCATGGTAATCCTCGAAATGGCTGCACTCGCGCCGAGCAGATTTCAGGCCATTATTCCAATCGCCGTAACAGGATCGCACTCGGCCTGGCGTATCGCATTCAGTTCGACCGTCCGAAAAGTGATCGTCGCAGCAGACCCAACGTTGCGTGACAAAACGAAGCTCGCACAGGGCCTTTATCTCGCGCGGCAGTTTGCCATGACGAGTTACAGGTGTCCCGAAGAGTTCGAGGAGCGGTTTGGAAGGACCCGTGTCCGCACAAAATTTGAAGTCGAAAATTATCTCGAACATCAGGGCGAAAAAATTGTCGGCCGCTTTTCGCCCTATTCGTATCTCACACTCACGCGAGCGATGGAATTATACGATCTTGCCGAAGGCCGCATGTCGCTCCGGCAGGTTGCTCGCTCAATCGAAGCCCGCGCGCTTTTCATTGGGATTTCGTCCGATATTCTCTACTCGACTCGCGAGATCGAATCGTTCGCTTCGTCTTTTCCCAACGCGGAATATGCAACGCTCGATGCGGCGCATGGGCACGATTCATTCCTTGTCGATACCGAAGCACTCTCAGAAATCATTGCGCCATTCCTTCTCGGCATAACCATCGACAGTAAAGAGGAGGCTTTCGCATGAGTATCACGTATTCGGAAAAGATTCGCGCTCGCGTAAAGCAGAATGAGCGATCGTCCGTCGCTGCGCGGAAAATTCGTCTGGCGCTCTTTGGCTTTGGTGTCGTCGGCACGGGCGTGTGGAAGATCGTCGAGGCAAAGCGCGAAGAATTTCGAGAGCGCTTTGGAGCGGACTTGGAAATCGCCGGAATCTGCGTGCGCGATCTTGCAAAAGAACGCGAGATCGCCGTGCGCCCCGAAATTCTGACGAATGACATCGATGCGCTACTCGCAAATGAAACGATCGACGTCGTGCTCGAACTCATTGGCGGACGTTACGAAGCGGAATCGCTCATCGACCGCGCGCTGCACTCGCGCAAGCATGTCATCACCGCGAATAAATTAGTGCTCGCGCACGAACTTCCGAGATTGCGCTCCGTCGCAGATCGCAGTGGCGTGAATTTGCTCTACTCCGCATCGGTCTGCGGCAGTGTTCCGGTGCTCCGCGCACTCGATGAATTAAAAACCGGCGACACAATCACGCGCATCACTGGCATCGTCAATGGCTCGACCAATTTCATTCTCACCATGATGAACGAGCAACACGCGAGCTACGAAGACGCGATCTCGGAAGCTCGCCGACGTGGTTTTTTGGAAGCCGACCCGACACTCGATGTTTCAGGCGCCGATGCCGCGCAGAAGCTTTCCGTGTTGTGTTATCATGCTTTCGGGAAGCACGTACCGCCGCACGAGATCTCGACGAACGGTATCGAACATATCACAACCGAAGATTTTCTTCGAGCGCAAGCCGCAGGCAAAACAATAAAGCTGCTGGCAAATGCCACGCATGACCGGGCAACCGGCAAAGTCCGCGCGGCAGTGCGGGCGGAGCTTGTCCCACTCACGCATCTCTTCGCTCACACTCGCGATGAGTTCAACGCGCTTGAAATAGAAACGGCACACGCCGGCCCGCAAGTCCTGTACGGCAAAGGCGCCGGCAGCCTCCCGACCGCCAGCGCCGTCGTCAGCGATCTCATTGAATTATTGAAGGAGGAATAGGGTAAATGGATTTTAAATGGGGGCGGAAAAACTGTAGTATATTTGTATATTCGGGTTGAGTAGTTAATCCGTATGAGTTAAAGTTCTCACTTTTAAAAAAGTCCTGCAATGAAAAAATTCACTGTGCTTTTGGCGCTATTGACTTTTGTGATATCTGGTTGTGAAAAAAAGTCAGAAGTCTCATTAAATGGGGATACATCACACTCCGCCTCTCATAATAAAGGAGTGAGTCTTGGACATCCGACAACGGTGATTATGCCTCCAGCTGCTGCTGCTAACCCGCTCGTATTGCAGGTAGGAGCACCCTCCCGATCAAGTTGTACTCCACATCAACTTTGTAGGATATGACGGGATGCTTCAGGTGGTGACAGTCGCAGGTGTTGCAGCAAATCCACTTATTTATGCGAACCAGGCCGCCGGAGCGCCAGCTGGTGCTGTTATCATCCCACAAGGTCAGGCTGAGACCTATTCCTACTCAGGAAACACTGCAAACATAACAGCGAATTTCCAAGTGATGGCTGGAAGCTACAATAATGTGGCAAATATTCCTGCCAATCCCACTAATGGTGTTGTATTGACAACTTATTCTGATAACCTCAATACACACCAAGCTGTTATCGGCGTGACTTGTATTTCACAACAATAATTTTATCGAGAATGCCGACCGTTCTCGACCCGGATAATCTCTTCCAATTCGTATAGGATAGCATCGAATTCGTGCTGGCATTCGGGATCCTGCGTAGCAAATGGGTAACGCCGGGTCTGCTCGATTTCGCGATAACCCGCTGCAATTGCTTTTCGAAGCAGTTGAATGTAAATCTTTGGTTTCCCGTGAGAATCGAAAAGACAGCCGAGATTATATAATGTGATTCCCTGTAAATCCTCTCGTTCGAGAAGTTGAGTAGCAGCTTGTAAGCTTTCTTTTTTCATACCTGCCCACAGAAGAACATAACATCGCATAACCTGGGCATTTTGGTCATTCTGTTCCCGAAGCACATAGCGATCGAACACCGGCAACGCCTCCTGAGCCACCCGAGTGCATCGCTCGTTATCGTCTATATATTCCAAAGCAATGAGAAGATTGAAATAACCCATTGTACTTTCGACAAGCTCGGTGACTCGTTGAAATGCTTCGACAGCTGCTGAATAATTACCGCTACCTATATATAGGCTCCCTAATATATTTAATGCAGTATGATTTTTGGGATCCAACTCTATGGATTTCGTGAGCATTGCAATAGCAACTTGATTGTTTTCTTTCAACCACTCTATCGTCCCATGAATCCAGAGTGACCTTGACGTTTCGCCGCCAATATGTTCGGCTTGAGCAAGTGCAGACTCTCCACGAACGAGCCATTTCGAATCGCGGGAATACTCTCGGTAATATGCACAGCAGACCAAAGCAACTGCAATATGAGCTTTCGTAAATTTCGGATCGAGCTTAGCGGCTTGCTCATAGAGATCGAGCGCGCGCAGGTAACTCTCTTTCGTAAGATAATATTGCTCGTGGCGGCCTTTGAGATAGAGCTCATAGGCTTCGGCGTTTTGCGTGGGGCGCGTCTCGATCTCTTTTATTTCTTTCGGTGCGAGGTGAAGGCTTAGCGCCTGCACGACACTCTTCGAAACAGCTTCCTGGAATGCGAACACATCCTCGAACGAGCCATCGAATTTATTCGTCCAAAGTATTTCTCCACGCTGCGTATCGTTGAGCGATGCCGTGATCCGAATTTTATCGTTGGCTTTACGGACTCCACCTTCGATCAGGTAGCGCACACCCAACTCGCGCGCGATCTCGCGGCTTGCGGCATGACGGTCCCGATAATGCAAGACATCGGAACGGCCGGGTACCTTCATGCGGTCGAGGCTTCCGAGCGTCCCGATCAGTTCGTCCATCATGCCATCGGCGAACCATTGG
>DASZLH010000052.1:0-8410 GCA_035552495.1 Kapaibacterium sp. (SeqCode)
AAGGTATTATCGTCACCGTTAATAATGACCGATTCGGCGCCGCTCGTGTTATTCGAATCGCCGCCGAGAATCGTCCCGTCCTGACCCGACGTAGAGTTAAACAGTCCACCGACGGTCATAGTATTCTGCGACCCGGCGGTATTCCATGCGCCTCCGCGGACGATACCACCACCGTTTCCCGACACCGTATTATCGGCTCCGCCGCTGATAGCTCCCTCTTTGGCACTGACACTATTGCTATCTCCAAAGGCAGCGTCGCCGTCTCCCGAGGTCGAGCAGTATTCTGCAGCAGCAATAGAGTATTTTCCTTTTCCGTTATCGCCGGCACCAATTCCTTGCAGCGAATATGTTCCTCCGCGACTCCAGAGCGATGTAATATTGGCCTGGCCAAAAAACGCCATGGTGTACCAACTCAGATTGCCGGCTGCATCCGTTGCAAGGACCTGATTGGCGGTACCATCGCCCGCCAGCGGCCAGATATAGTGTACCGAGCCAACTTGAACGCCCGCCTTGAAGCCGGTAAAGATCGATCCGCTGCTCGAGGGATCGTAAAATTGGAGCGCCTCGGCAACGCCGGTCACATTCGTCAGCCCAACATTACCGCCATTGAATACGCGCAGGCGTTCGTTATAATCTGTTTTTTGAACGAGATCGATACCGTCTTTCGTACCGAGAAAATTCGTCGAGGCGCTCGTACCCGAATTGCCCGTCAAGGACCAGTTGTTGCCACCGACCATCGGCGTCCAGACCGTGCCGGTATAATAGTAAAAATTCGCGTAGGTCGTGTTATAGACGATATCGCTCGTGGCCGGCGATGCAACAAGCAGCATCTGCGCATTGCTCATACGCGGCGCGAGAAAGCCTTTCGCGGTCGTTTCGATTTGGAGGAGCGCCGAATTATTGACCGTTGCCGTGCCGACTCCAACATTCTGCGAAAACGCCGGCTGTGGCGTACATTCGAAAAGAACGCACGCTGCAAGGACTGCGATTAATCTCGCAATCGGCGATCTCATCCTTAATACGAATGGACTGATGGCTTCCACAGGAGCAAGGCTAAAGGTCTGTAATCTTTATTCTTAGCCGGGATTCGAATTGGATAGCGTGCTCGCGGTAGCGAACAGCGAGCCCTCCAGCTTTTCAACCAATAGGAATATACAAAATTTCACGGTATTTAGTCAAGTGTTTGAACACAATTGTGAATTAAATCGAATAACCCGGATAAATTATTTCGTCAAAATGAGACGCCCGATCTCAAAATGAGACAATCCGTGCCAAGATTTATTCAGAATGAATTATCGCTGTATAAATTTCGTGACAATTTGCGTATTTGGCAAGCTTATTTGCTAACGACGATACTCTTCGCGAGACGAGAAGTACCGGAGATAACAACAAGATTGTAGGTCCCGGCCGGTAACCTGGAGACATCTATTGCCTTCACGTGCGGCCCAGCCAGTGCTTCATCGTCTTCGATGCGCTCGATGAGTTTGCCCGTAATGTCGTAAAGATCCGCAGTAACATGCCCATCGGCCGGCACGTCGATCTCGACGTGAGCGACCAAAGCAGATGGATTAGGATAAATCGAAACTTGTAGCGAGTTCGGAATCGAGACCTCATTAAAGTCGATTTCGCGCGAGGCAAGTTTTGTTCGAATGCCATCGCGATCGACTTCGTACAAATCGTAAATATAATGGCCGCTCGCAAGTCCTTCGTCCGTTGTCTCGTAATTGGCGCCCCAGGGCGATTTCGCCAGCAAATTCGTATCTTGCGCGAAGGACTGAATGAGTACCGGCCGATTGACTTCGCCGCCAGTTTCCGGAATACGGCTTCGTTCTAATTCGAATCCGAGACTTTGAATCTCGCTATATGTTTTCCAATCGAGTATGACGGCATCCCGTTGCTGATGCACCGTGAACCAACCCAGCTCGACCGGCAGCGAATTATTAGCGGTGATCGAGGCCAGCGTGAATGGCCGATTGGTGATCGAGGTACCATACTGGCTCGCAAGAACTGTAGCCGATTCGATCCAACCGGAGAGATAACTCGCGCCCGGCGAAAGAGCACTCACGCCAGCCGTAACCCATGCGGGCGTCGGTCCCGGAGGACTGGGCGCCAGCGTATCCCACCGCGCGACGACAAGCCCCGACGGTGACGCCATATACGATGCCGACGTATAATCTCCTGAGATCCAGTAGAGTCGAATAATGGCGTTCGTTCCTCCGGTGGCCGGCGTCACAATATCGCCGTGCCAGTATTGTATACCGCTAACAGTGACGAGCGGCGATTGAATACTTGTCGTATTCCAATACTTGAAATCGAAATATTGGGTGCGGAACGTCGTTGCGGTCGAACTCGATGGCGTGATCGCGCAGGTGTTCGCACGTCCATCTTTGCCAACCGGAAACCAGAATCGATTGGTCGAGTTCATGTCCTTCTCACACGGGCCATCGACATAGCTAATGCAGGACGAGACCGGCATACCGGAATTATTGACCCAATTGCCGTTGATCGTGAAATTCAACACATCAGTCTGCGTCGTATAGCAGATACCATTGGTGAAATAGCAATTGCTATCGACAATTTCTTTTTGCGTGAGCGTCTTCGATCCGCCGACGGTGAATTGAAGATCGTAGAATGTCGTGATGACAGCTCCGCCGACATTTTGATTCGAAGAGCCATTCAAATTGACGGTCCCGGTCTTGCGAGTGAACGTCCCATCGTTCGTGAAATTCCCGGCAATGTTGTACCATCCTGAGCCGCCTGCAAACGCAGCGCTATTATTGGTGAAGTCGCTCGTGATCGTGACCACACCGGAATCGTCGATCGTCCCCGTTTGATTTTGATACGCGCCATTGACTTGCACATAGGAATTGAGCTTCGTCGAGATCGTCGCGCCTTTGTTGATCATGAGTTGCGCGCGCGCATCGCCATGGAATGACCAGAGAAAAATTACAACGAGGACGAATGCAACTGCCCGCCAACTCCGTGGGGCGTCATTCGCTCGGGATGCATCGGAAAAGGCGTTCGGCATCGCAAACAATGGCAACTGGCCTCGGCAATACAATCGATCGTTTGACCGAGGAGGGCCAGCTAACTCTTTAACTCACACCGCGAACCCTGCACGATGATGGAAAGTTCACGTATGTTTTTTAGGGGCCGAAAATCATCATTTTTCGAACAATTTGGCCAAAATCCGAGCTAATTTGCACGAAATACATCCCCGGAACGAGCGTAACCGGCAAATCAAGCTGCCCCTCGAAATTAGACCCCTCATTCCGTACAAACACCGGACGGCCGATTGCGTCGATGATCGAAACCCGGATGAGATTTTCGTCTATCGGACTAACCGTGAACTGAAGGTCGCCAGCATGGTAGGAGATGCCGGTTAAACTTAAACTCGCGTAGTTTCCTGATGCTTCGACCGTCCGGGAAGCCAGCAACCCGCGAATACCATCCTGGGAGACTTCATAGAGATCGTAACGGAACACTCCGGTATCCGAAATAGAATCGGAATAGAAATAATCGCCGCCGTATTTCGAATGCGCCAGTAATTTCGGATCGTTACGGAAGGTGGCGATGAGGGAGGACGTTTCGGCAGTCGATCGTTGAATCTCGAAACCTGCCGCGCCGATCTCCGAAGCCGTTTCCCATTCGAGCAAAATGCGATCGCGTTCCGGGATTGCGTTGAAGTTCGTAAGCACGGCCGGGAGCGCAATGTCGGTATAACCTTCGGAGAGCATCCAATAAAAGCTGCCCGAATCGTTGGGAAATCCTACGCATGTGGTGTCCCATACCAGGGAATTCGCCAAAGCATCGTAGCGCGTTAGGCCGCTAAAAGCCCAGGTGCTGCCACGGTCTCGCGATCGCCAAAAATTAAGCATGTTCGGATTCGCTCCGTTCAGCTCGTCGCAATGGAAGTGGAATGTCATCTCATCGTTCGTAGCTTGTGGCCCATCGGCGGGTGTGATGCTGTAATATCGGAGGACTGGACGGTCGGCGGGATTCGATCCGGGAGGAAGGTAGCCGCTGGTCCGCACCACGCGCGTTCGTCCCAGATACGGGTTCTCTCCGCTGCGAATCGTCAGACCCAGATTCTCGAAACTATCGACAGGGTGCGATGCATCGAGATTAGAAAGCATTTCCGAATACGCCCGGCCCCGGAGATGCCCGCCACATGAGCCGCCCTCCTCGGTGAGCGTACCGATAATATCGAGCGAATCGCAGGCCGTGTCGGAATAAAATCGAATAGCGAGTACGACGTTCGGCGCAATAACGACCGAGCCGACTTGTGACGGCCCGATCCAATGACAAGTATCTTTATGTCCCGAGTTTGGCTTGACGAACGACCACACATCGTTTTCGAGCGATTGCATTCCACAGCCGTGCAGCCCAGCGCCATTCGATCCGGATTCGCCCTTATTCTCATTTACGACATCGCCCGATAGCGTAATCGATTGCGTAACGGAGCCGATCGTATTTCCTTTTCGCAAACTTGGGATAACGCTTGTTCCAAATCCGATCGTAAGCGTCCCGAGCACAGCAATCGGATTCGCGCGAAACGAAGCGACCATGCCCGTCAGCGTAAGATTGCCATACGCATGGCCGATCAGGTTGTTCGCGAGATATGAAATATCGATAAGATCGAGATTGCGCGAATAATATTCGAATGTACTTTGGCGTTCGCACGCAAAGAGCAGTGTGCGAAGCGAATCATATATAGAAGTGGTATCGAAGGGCAGTGGTGAAGCAGTTCGAAATAACGCGCCATTTGCGATGTACACAATTGGCCGGACGCTATCCGTTAACGCGAACCATCCGGTCCCGGCATCGAGCGTTCCAAAAATTTGGACGGCCGTATCGCCGGTATGGAAATTCGAATCGAGAAAAATCGTATCGGCAGCCACCGTAAGATTGCCCTGGACGATAAGCGACCGCAAGAGCGCAGAGGACGTATCGAGGAAGACGGAATCTCCCGGAGAGATCAAAACGGAATCGCCGTTCATCGGCACCGTTCCACCCCATGTTGCGGACAAACTCCACGCACCGCTCGCGACGCTCACACGCACGTTCGCCTGCGCCGGAACTCCCGCCACGAAGAGCAGCACACAACTCCAAAAAAGTGATTTCACGTAATAATTGGCAAGCACGTCCCCTCTGAACCTTGATCTTATGAAATTAATTTGATATAGGATAGAAAATGCGTGGCTCTGCTAAGTCCCGAAGCCACGAAGTACTCGCAGCCCAGGGTGAAGCGAAGCGGAACCCTGGGTGACGATAACGAAAAAATTATTAGCCCTGAAAGGGCGATGTACTCCGCCCTTTCAGGGCTATAGAATTCTAACGCAATGCCAACCCAGGGTTCCGCTCGCAAGCTCGCTCCACCCTGGGCTGCGAGTACTGCGTCGCTCCGCGAATCCCCTTCCATTACCAGTAAGAAGTGTTATCCACTTTAGGCCCGATAGGCGCCCATTCATAATCTTGGGGTGTACCTGAAGAACTTGACCAGTCCATTGGATTCAGACCATTATTTCGATAGAACGAGTGAAGCAGTTCATAGTATTCTTTCACGTTCCGTTCTTTAATCAACGTTGCGAGTTCGGCTCCTGCAGCTGTAAGTCTAAGACTGGGCATTGCGGGAACGTCGTACTGAGATGCCTCCCGTGATCCCTTTTGGTAAGCCAGACGCACTTCAAACGCCCTCCGGCCATAATACACCACGATCCGGTGCTTTATTAGCTCCTCTTCACCAGCAACAAAAAATACTGATCGCTGTAGTAGTCCAGCCGCTTCAAGACTCAAAATGTCGTCAAATGAAAATCCAAATCGTTTTAGCATTCCCTCATCGAAATACACAAAGCGTCGATTGAACACTAATCGGGCTAATTCGCTAAATGAGTTAGCCTCCTTCTGTGAGAGATTTTTTAGAAGGTCAAGTGTACGAAGACTGAAGGATTCGGGTACATGGATCTCGCTGCTTAAGATTTTCCCCCAAATTCTTCTTACTTCTTCCTCGTCAACATTTTTTGCATATTCATAGAACGTGTCCATCCACCTTGAGTTTGGTTGCTCCGAATAAACTTCTGCCTCAGGTAAGAGGAGGGTTTCTTTGTAGGCATGTTGTAATATAGCTTCAAAATTTTCTTGATGCCGCTCTGAGCGAGCTTCACTTAACATTTCGGCCCTATTCACACTTGTTAGAGGAGCAGAAGCAATGCTAAGTCCTTCTTGTCCTATCTCAAGCTTTATTATGGCTACTCCGTGCTTCGAGGCCGTTGGAATGACCTGCTCCATTGCATACTTGTAAGCATCAGCCTGCTTTCGAATTCTTCGGGGTAAAAAGAAGCTTATGATTACGTCCATAAACTTCCGCGATGCCTTACTAACTTCACTGACCCCGGTCGCAATTGATTCAATCTCAGACATATTTGTTAATTTTACAACAACCTCCCCTGCTCCCCACTCAAATCCTCAACCATCGCTTTTTTAAACGTCGCTCGTCCCATCGATAAATCCGGGTAGCGTGGCCGCTCCGTGCCCGACATCAATCCTTCGATCGTCAGGATTTGGAGCTTAGGGTATTCGGGGCCGAAGCGGTTCTGGTCGTAGTAGCCGAAGGCTATGGCTTCCCTCGTCATCGGGCCGGTGGGCGCGGCGAGCGTGACGAAAAATCCCATCGCGGCTTTTTCGCGGTCGATCACGTGCGCGAAATCGCGGACCATCGCGACCGATACGTTCTCGCCGCCCTTGACCGAGACGACGATCTTCTTCGCCTCCCCGGCGACCACCCCCTGCCCCCTCCTTGAAAAGGAGGGGGAAACTGTATCGTGGAAAAAGATGAGGCCGTCGATGCCGGCGCATGATCGCTCATGCTCGGCGCCTTTTTTCTTGCCTTGATAGGGCTGCGCGCCCACGAGCGAAGTCGCCCACCATTGGAATTGATACTTGTGCCGCTCGGCGAGATCTCGCGCGCCGCCCAAATCTTTCGGCGAATGAATAGTCCCGAAGGGACGAAGTACTCGCAGCCCAGGGTGAAGCGAAGCGGAACCCTGGGTAACGATAAAGTTACCCGACCTAAGCCCTGAAAGGGCGATGTTATTCCCGGTCATCTTCATGCCATAACCATTTCGGATCGTATTCCACGCCGGCCAACTCCAACATTTCCTCGAACTCCTCTTGAAATGTTTTGTGCCGGTGATGTTCCTCTTGATTCTCGATATAATGCACGACCTTGTCGACATGGCTCGCGCTCACGCTAAACACACCATACCCCGATTGCCAACTAAAATTCCTTCCCGTCTTTTTTCGCAACCAAGCAGATGATTTCGCTTTGATTTCACGCAAAACTGTGGCAACGGATGATTCGCGTCCGAGATCGATCAAGAGATGCACATGATCGGGCGCTCCGCCTTCGGTAATTAATCGCGCTTTGCAATCTTTCAAAATCAGTGTGATGTACCGAGCGAATTCGGTGTGAAGCTCTTTCGATAAGAGATTCTCACGATGCTTCGTGCTAAATACGATGTGAATGTAAACCGGGCCGTATGATTGAGCCATGCACTAACAACGCCCTTTCAGGGCTTGAAATTCTTATTGCTTCCGTGAACCCAGGGTTCCTCTTCGCTCCACCCTGGGCTGCGAGTACTGCGTCGCTCCGCGACTATTCACGTTCGGATCGCAATGGAGATAGAGGGAGCCGGTGGGCTTGAGAACGCGGTGGAGTTCCAGGAGGCGGTTGGCCATCATGGTGAGATAGGCCATCATGTCGTTCTCCTTGAGGAATTTTCGTAGGGCGAGCATCATCTCGGCCACGTCGGTATTGGGGGAGTGTTCGAGATCGGCAAACTCGCGCTCGGCCTGCTCGCCCCAATGCCAGGAGTCCTCGAAGGCCGTAATCTGCGCGTCAGATTCGTGTCCCTTCGGGGTTTTGAAGAGCACAGAATAATCGCGCTTCGAATTAAATGGCGGATCGAGATAAATGAGATCGACCGATTCCGATGCGATGTGTTCGCGGAGGATGTCGAGGTTGTCGCCGAAATATAGCTTATTCAAATTGTCTGAACCGGGATTTATGAGATTATTGGGATTTATGGGATGAACAGGTGCTTGTAATTAGGAGTACAATATACGAAATTAAAAGAAGAAAAATAATAAAACTATTCCCCTCCCGCAGCAGCGGGAGGGGTTAGGGGAGGGGCTCGCGGAGATCTTAAATTTTCCAGAAGGGTGAATCGGCATTCTCGAAGACCCTCCCCCGGCCCTCCCGCTGCTGCGGGAGGGGAGTAATTCAAAACATTGGATTTTGGAAACCGTAAGTTATAGAAAAATAAAGTAATTACGAGGAATTTTGAAAATAAATACAAAAATATAGATTTTTACTGAACTTTCTTTGACGATTTTTATGTTTTACTATATC